>JBDTWV010000029.1:0-11523 GCA_040006495.1 Dokdonella sp. | reverse complement strand
AGATCGAGCGACCAGAATTCGCGATGACCGGTCAGGTACGCGATCGGCTCGCCACGCGCGCGCGCATCGACCAGCTTGAGGAAGTGCGCGCACTGCGTCGGGTCCGGTTCAAACTCGGGCCACGCGAACAGCCACGCGTGCGAGCGATCGAGCACGTGCGCAAGCAAGAGTGTCGCCTCGCTACGCGCATTCTCGCCGCCTATCCGATCAGTGGCGGCGGCAAGTAGTCCGCGCAGGCCGCTCACGATTGCGCAGGTGGCGGCGGCGGTGTCGCCGTCGGCACATCGACAATCGGTCGCGGCACACTGCGCCAGTAGCCATCGCGCGTCCACGCCGCGAAGGCACTGCGCAACCAACCAACCAGCGCATGGGCCAACCATAACGCCCACGCCAGCATTGCGAGCTTGTAGACCCACAGCGGTACGCTGACGGCACTGGCGACCGGCAATGCGTCTATGCTGCGATCGGCAAACCAGTGCAGCGCCTGCGCGCTGGAACCGTTGCCGGTCACGTGCATGTTCGGAGCACCAAGCAGGCCCTGCTGGATCGACGCGAACACGCACCACAAGGCAAGCAGCGTGAGCGCCGCGAGCCCGACCTGCGCGAGATTGAACAGCCGCGGTGACGACGGCGCGACACGCGCAGGCAGATCGAACGCGAACAGCCACCCGACGACAATCAGCAGGGCCAGCCACGAAAAGGTCGAGAAGCCCAAGCCGAGCAGCATCCATTGCCAGGTCTTAAGCGGCGTGCGCCGCGAGCGCGCCAGTGCGAACGCAATCAGCAACATGACCGCCAGCTCACTCCAGTACAGCACTGCCGGACCGGTCGCCGGTCCAGTCGTTGCGAGCAACCAGCGATCCTGCGGCACTTCGATGGCGAGCGCGATGTTCGCGGCCGGCAGGCCGAGTGCCACCGCCGGCGTACGCGCAACGAAGCCAAGCGGCGCGTTGTCGCGCAAGCGCAGCTCGAACGCCTGCGTGCCGGGCACGATCGGCAGGCTCAGCTTGCCACCCTGCGCGCGCAGGTTCAGCACCTCGCCATTGCGACTGACACCGAGCACTTCAGTACCGGGCGGCAACGTGATGATCTGTTCACCGCCCTGGCTCGCGCGGATCGTCAGCGCGAGCGTCGAATTCGCCGCGCGCTGGCCCAACTCGTGGCTCAGGCTCACCGCATCGATCGCGCGCGTTGCGCCCGGCTCAGGCTCCGGTCGAGTCACCTTCAGGGTGAGGCTTTCACCTGGCAGCGGATGGAATTCGAAGTTGTGATAGTCGTGCGCGTCCGTATCGGGCGCGCTCGCAACACCGGGTACGCCGGAGAACTCGACATGCCAGGTCGGACTGACGAGCACGTACCAGACCTCGGCATGGTCGGTCAGCAGAGGCGCGGTCACGGTCAGCGCTTCGCCCTTGTCGAGCGTCGATTCCCATTGTGATTGCGCCTCACCATTGGCGATCGCAGCAGTCACGCGGCCGTTCTCGACCTTGCGGTTCGGCGTCGTCACATGCTCACCGGCCAACACCGGCACGCTGAC
Source organism: Dokdonella sp. (assembly GCA_040006495.1). Lineage (GTDB taxonomy): Bacteria > Pseudomonadota > Gammaproteobacteria > Xanthomonadales > Rhodanobacteraceae > Dokdonella_A. The sequence goes on along the minus strand of JBDTWV010000029.1, from coordinate 9,986 downwards.
TGTGAATCCACCGTCCTTCGGCGCGAGACGCTCGACGGTTGTCGAGGTCGACCAGTCGAGGCCGAGATTGAGACGGCGCGAGACGCGCACGAATGGTGCGAACTGCTGCACGGCGTCCGCCGCTGCATCGGACGGTGCCCGTGAACGCAGCAGGGTCAGTGTTTCGGTCAGCAGGTGATCGTCGGCGATGCCACTCGCTTCCCACCCATCGCCGCTGAACTGCGCGAGCATCGGCGCGAGCGGAAACATCAGTGCGATCTTGTCGCTCGCCGCCACCAATACCAACTCGACGCGATGGACCCCGCGCGGCAACGCTACCCATAGTTTCCCTTCACCACGCGACACGCCATCCTGCGCTGTGCCATCGACCAGCAGGCTGCGTACGCTGAGATTTTTCACGTCGCTCGGCAGCGGCAGCGCGACGCGGTCGGCAGCATGCGCCTCCATCGCGATGCGAATCTCGTCGCCGCGCGCGGCCACTTCGACCTTCGCGATCGACGCGCAGGCCGGCGCGCATTGCGGCGCTTCGGTCAGCTGAGTACGCAATTCATTGAGCAGCTTGTCGGGCGGAAACGCCTGCGCGTGGGCGGGCGTGGGCGCGCCAGCGGCGATCAAGGCGAGCACGCTGATCAGCGCGGCCGCGGCAGACACTCGCGCATTGCGCAGTACCGGACGCAGCAGCATGGAGACCAGCCACGCCAGCAGCCCGACCAACACGACGCGCAGCAGACGCACCAACCACGGCGGTGCGATCACGAGACGCACGGTCTGCTGCGCCAGCACCGGGCCGCTCCAACTGAGTTGGTAACGCCGCCCGAGGTTCCAGACCGGCTCGCCGGCACCGGTCTGCACCACGGTCGATTCGCCGTAGTGATCCATGGTGTCCAAGCGCCGAATGCGCGAACCGCTGACGGTGAGGGTTTCGAGCTTGCCCGCGCTGCTCGCCGGAGCCGGCGTGGACATTGGCATCGCAACCTCTGCGGATGGACGCGGAGCCGGCGGTGGCGTCATCGCGAGCTTGTCAGCAGCGGCGCCTTTGTCGAGGACAGCTTGCAACAGCGAGCTGGTCTCGCCTTCGAGTTGCGGGTGCAGCGCATAGCGCAATTGATCGGCGACGAATGGCAACGCCACGAGCACCAGCAGCAGGACAGCTGCGCGCTTGAGCCATGTCGCCGCCAGTAGCAGGCGCCCGGCCGGCAGCGCACGCGCGATCAGCGCCAACGCGATCGCCGCCAACAGCGTCCACAGCGGCGCGCCGCCTTCCTGATAGCCGAGCAGCAGGTAACCCGTCACCGCCGCCGCGCCGAGTAGGCCGGCCCAGCGCAACGCGAGCAGCACGATCACCGCGGCAATGAACACGTCGAGCAGGGTCCACGCAGAGATCCAGCTACCTCGCGCACGGTCCGCACCGCTGGCACCAAGCAGTTGGTAACCGGGTGGGAGATGCAGGGTCGTGGTCACCCGATCGAACGTTTCCAGCCAGCCCGTGATCGGCATCGCGCCCGTGGCCTGCGCGATGCGCGCACCGGCAGCGAGGTCGACCGCCGGCAGGCGCCACTCGACGCCGCTGAGCTCCGGCTTCGCGCCGCGTGTGACCAGCAGCGCTTCATCGTTGCGATCACCACGCCCGCTGCCGATCGCGTCAGCCCGTTGCAGCGCGAACGGCGTCGCCATGTCGAAGCGCCAGCCTTGCAGCATCTCGCCACGCACTCGATCGCGTGCGAACCAGCCACCACCGTCGAAATCGAGCCACATCTCGCGGTCGAGCGACAGCCGATTGTGTTCGTCAGGCGCGAGGCCACGCGAACGTTCGTCGATTTTAAGCTGCGCCGTGTCGGCCAACGCGAATGCCGGCAACTCATTCCAGTCGGATGGAACCTGCGCCTGGCGGGGATCGACCTGCACTGCACTCGTCGCCGCGGTGATGCGCAGCGGCGGACTAGCCGCATAGCTCCAGATTTCCTGCTTCGGCCATGGCGCCGGTGGAAGATGCGCGGTGACCTCGGTGAGTGGAGCAGTCGCTCGCGCCAGCAGAGTCAGCGTGTCGTTGCCCGGCTGCACACGCACGCGCAGGCGTCCGTCCGCATCGAGCCGCGCCGGCCATTCGCTGTTCAATGCCAGTGGCGCGAACCCGTCCGGCAGGACCGGACCAATAACTTCTTCGCGCGCCTGGCCCGAGGCGATGACTTCGATCACCGTGGTCAGTTCAGCCGGGACGCCATCGGCAAGACGTCGATACACGCGCAGCTCGATATTGTCCGCTTGCGGGGCCACACTGCCGGTGCGTCCCAGGGTGAGTTCATCGCCATCGCGCTGCACCGGCAGGATCGGACGACCGTCGACGCTGAGCGCGACCAAGCCGACCGAAGCAGGCACGTGCAGTGCTTGCGGTCGTTCGCTCCACGGAATACGCGCGCGAATTTCATGGTTGCCCGCGACCAGTCGCAGCGCGGGGCCGCCGCGATCGACGACGACGGCCGGCTGGCCATCCACGCTGACCTGCTGCGGCCAATGTTCCTTGTCACCCGGCAGGTTGACCCACGAGTCCGCATCGACACGCCAGTGCTGGCTGACACTCGCGCCGTTGGCGTCGGCGCTCAGCGCGAGCACGCCGGGCCAGGCACAGACGAAATCGTCGACCGCATGACCCGCCCTGCCGGCAATCAACGGACACGCGCGGAACTCCTGCCCCTTGAGCACCCAGCCACGCCAGGGTTCGAGTGCCGCCGGAACGACCGCCTCGGCGTGGACGGCGGCGGCGATGAAGAGGCACGAAAACCAGCACAGGCGGCGCAGCAGCGATTGCATGGAGTGACCTCGCGTGGACGGTAGCGACATGGAACGTAGCGGTGATCGTCGCGGGGTTGCCGATCAATGCCCCAGCATTCGCCAGACCTGGGTGGCGCACGCGAGCACGAAGCCGGCGAGGAAAAACAGGTAGCTGTAGCGCAGATAGCGGTATTTGTGGTGGGCCAGATAAGATCCCAAGGAGTAGATGTCGTTGGCCCAGGCCGCATACGGCGATCCGTCGCGCTGCAGGGTGCGCGCGAATTCGGTGAGGTAGCGCTCGCGCGACAGTTCCGCGAAATGGCCGAAGAACAGCAGGTTGAATTCAGCCGGCAGCGCGCCGCCGTCCAGTCGCAACGGCCGGAATTTCGGCAGGACCGCGAGAATCGCGAGCAACAATGCCACCAGCGTGAATCCAGCGAGGACCAGGACCGACAGCCGCAAGTCAGGATCATTCGCGCGACCGAGCGACAGGGTCAGCACGATCGAGGACACCGTGATGATGATGTTGGCCTTGGTGTCGGCCATACTCGACAGCGCAACATGATGCTGCTGCGCGGTACGCAAGAGGTTATCCGTAGTGCCCCGCTCGGGAACGTCCGCAAAGAGGGCCCGCGCCGCAGAATGTTCGTCCATCGTGCCCCCGGCTCGCATGCTGTTGCGACGCATCTTAGCAAGCGTGCCGGGCGTCCGTGCGCAGCGCCGGGCATTCACTGCATGTTCAATCGCCGAAGCTAGATTGCGGTGTGTGTACCCCAAGCAGGAGCCGGCCATGCCACGTGGTGACAAATCCTCATACACCGACAAGCAGAAACGCGAAGCGGCCCATATCGAGAAAGGCTACGAAGACAAAGGCGCCTCGAAGAAGACCGCGCAAGCCCGCGCTTGGGCTACCGTGAACAAACAAGACAGCGGCGGCAACAAGGCCGCCACGAAAAAGGACGCCGGCCAATGAAAACCAGCGACAGCACCAAGTGCACATGTGCCCATGCACCCTGCCGCTGCGCACCGAGACCCGGTGACGCGTACTGCAGCGAGTTCTGCAAACATGCAGCAACCAGCGGGCCACCTCGCGTCGAAACCGTTTGTGGCTGCGCGCACGACGGTTGCAAATCACACGAGAAAGCAAAGTCCAGCTGATGAAGGTGCGCAACGCGGGAGCGCTGTCAGCCGCTCCTGCGTCGCGCAATAGGAAGGGTCATCCCGCGGGCGCGGGCGTGCCATTCCAATCGGCCAACGCGTTTGCTCCCAAATGTTCGCGCAATGCAGCGCATTGGCGCACGGACTCGAGCGTCTGGGTGAGGCGACGCTCGCCTCCGACCAACTGTTTCATGTGTGGTGCAAGGAATGCCGCGAGTTCGTCCGCAGCCTTCATGCTGCAGCGACCTTCCGCGACGGTCGCTGGCAAACGCGACTGGGCAAAAATGGACAGGCGTTCGCGATAGGCGTCGAAATGCGTTTGCATCCATTGCCACATCGCGGCGCGATTTTCGCGCTCGTCGATCTGTGCGCCATACAGGCTGGACATCTCGCCGATCTGCACGGCAGACGTCAGACCTAGCTCGCGTGCGCGCGCGCCCAGCGTCGCGTCGCGCGTAGCGCCGAGTGCGGCGAGCAGCGCATAGCGCCGTGCGGTATCACCGGTGGCAGCGAGCGTGGTCAGCGCTGCATCAAAGGCCGCTGCGCCACCATCCTGCACCGTCACCTTGAGGGCGGTCTGCAGCAGATCCGGATCGGCGCGAGTCAGATCGGTGCTGCCGCTGCCATCAAGGCCGAGCGCAGAGCGACCTTGCTTGACGAGTTCACTGCGCACGGCGGGATCGCGAACAGTCATCGCGAGGAATTCAGCGAGTCGCGTGCGCATCGCGGTCGCGGTGCCCGGTTCGCCGCTACGGCGTCGATAGCCGAGCTGCTGCAACCCTGGCAGGTATAGGCGCACCGCATACGCGTCGAGCAATGGGCGCGTGCGTGCGTCGCCGAGATGCTCGCGAATCCACTCGAACTCGCCCAGTAGTGCGGTGGCGATTTGCGGCATGTCGGACTGCGCCAGCATCGGCATCGCATCCAGCAGCGTACCGGGCGAAACGGTGCCGCGCACGAAACCGCTGGACAGCGCGTCCGCATACACCAGCTGTTCCGGTGCGCTGAGCATTGCCATCGCGCCTCCGAGCTTGCTGAGGTCTGCGGCGGCGAGGTCGAACCGATAATAACCACGCGCATCGGCATTAGGCAGAACCCAGTCCGGACATGTGCCGGTGACGTCGAAACGCTGGGCCTTGCGGTCCAGCAGGAAGCACTGCGTATCGGATGTTCCGTCGCGACCGAACCGCGCACACAGCGGCAGGCGCCACAGCGGCGTGTCCTTCGCGAGGATGCCATAAGGCAGGTAGCGCGATTGACGGAGCGCGAACGACGCGTGGCCGTCGTTGCAGGCTAGCTTCGCGTCGATCAACGGCACGCCGGCCTGATCGAGAAAACTGCGCATCGCCTTCGCGAACGATTCCCCCCTGCCACTGGCGGCGGCCAGCGTCGCAATCAGGTCATCCGAGCTGCCGCTGCCAAATTCATGCGCCGCGAGGTATTTGCGCATGCCGGCGCGGAACGTGTCGGTACCGACCCACGACTCGAACATCGCCAGCACGCCGGCGCCCTTCTGATAGGTGATGCCATCGAATGCGGTCGCAATGTCGCCGTGTCCCTCGATCGGCTGACGTACCTTGCGCGCGCTGAGCAAGCTGTCGTTCGCCATCACGTCGAGGCGGCTTTCAAGCGCCGCGAGCGGCGCCTGGTACTCGGGCTTTAGCGCGGTGCTCGCCTTCGCCTGCGCCCAGGTCGCATACGCCTCGTTGAGCCAGACGTCGTTCCACCACGGCACCGTGACGAGATCGCCATACCACTGATGTGCAAGCTCGTGCGCGGTCACGTTGAACACACTTCGATAGCGATCAGCTGACGAATGCGCGTCGAGTAGCAACGACGCGTCGCGGAACACGATCAGACCTGCATTCTCCATCGCGCCGGCCGAGAAATCAGGAGCGCCAAGCAGGTCGAGCTTGTCGAACGGATAGGGCTGGGCGGTGTAGTCCTCGAAAAACTTCACGATCGCCGGGGTTTCGCCCAGTATCCACGCCAGCTTCTTTGCACTTCCGCGCGGGCCAATGCCACGTAATGGAACGGCGTTCTTGCGCACCGTGTTCGGCGGAATCGCCGGGGCATTGACGACATCCCAAGGACCAACCGCGAACGCGACCAGATAGGTCGGCAGCGGCTTGGTCGTCGCAAATGTCAGCGTCTTCCACTTCTGATCTTTCGACGCGTCCTCGCGCAACTGGCGCGTGTTCGCGATCGCAACGTCATCCTTGGGGACGGTCAGAGAAATATCGAACGGCGTCTTGAAGCGCGGCTCGTCGAAGCCCGGGAACGCGAATCGCGCACTGACCGGTTCCATCTGCGAGATCGCGTAGTGGTCGTTGCCGACGGAGACCTTGTAGAGCCCTTCGAGCTGGGCGTTGAACGGCGCGTTGTAGGCGAAAGCCAGCACGATGTCCTGCGCCGGCACTCTGTGGGCGAAGCGCACTTCAAGCAAGCCGGCATCGTCGTGCAATTTCGCTTGCGCTGGCGACATCTGGCCACCTGCATCTGTGATGGTTGCACTCGTGATGTCGATCGCCTGCGCGTGCAGCCAGACATGATCACTCGGCTGCGCGAGCCTGACCTGGATCCGGATCTTGCCGCTGAATCGATCGCCCCGCGGATCGATGGTCAGATGCAACGCGTAATTCTGGGGAATTGCATTGGCTGGCAGCTTGCCGGTCGGTCTCTCGGAGGCCGTTGTCTTTGCGGTTCCTGCAAGCGGGAATACAACGAACAGCAGCAACAGGAAAGGACGCAAAAAAGACAGCATCAAGGATCTTCCGGTAAGTGATCCGCTTACGTAATCATGCCCTTGCGATCGCGGCAATGGCCGAAACGTCATGACATGCGAACACGGTCACGCTTTGCGGCGCCCGCCAGCGCCTTACAGCGTGAAACCTGTGGGTGCGGTAAAAACAGCGATGCATTTTTCTGCAGTCGCCCGCGAGCATCGCGCCTTCCGGCGCTCCCACCAGCGCACGCATGGTGGACGCTGGGTTGGAGCGGCGGCGGAGATGTGTTTCGCTGCGGTCAGGCGAGAGCATTGCGCCTTCCGGCGCTCCCACGTAAAGCCGATCGCTCAAGCTGCCGCGCCAGCCTGCTCAGCCGTCACCGCCACGGCATGCAACACGGCCGCGATGCGTACCGCACTCTGGACCGCTGCCGCTGACACACTGTGCTTCTGCAAGGTCTTTTCGTGCGATTCCATACACATACCACAGCCGTTGATGGCCGAGACCGCGAGCGAGGCGAGTTCGAAATCGATCTTGTCGCAGCCAGGATTGGCCATCACATTCATGCGCAAACCGGCTCGCATCGTCGCGTACTCGGCATTACCGACCAGATGCGTGAAGCGGTAGTAGATATTGTTCATCGCCATGATCGCGGCCGCGGCGCGCGCAGCGTTCGATTCCGATTCGCTGAGCGTACCGGCGACGTGCGCAGCAATCGCGTTGGTCAGCGCTGCGTTGCGCGATGCGATCGCGCTGGCCAGCGCGACGATGGCGATCTGTTTTGGACTGAGCCCGGCCGAGCCGGATTCGCCGAGGACGGAGTCGAGATTGAGGCGAAGATCCTTCGCATAATCGGGCAGGCTGCCCTTGATGTCGTCGAGATTCATGGATGTTTCCTGAAAAAAAACGGCCAAGCCGCAAGGGCCAGGCCGCCATTGAATAGGTGGGCGACGACACTGACGTCGCCGCCCGGGACAGGCGTCGCGCGAGGGAGGGAGCGCGCGCCGCCGGTCGGACGACAGGCGGAGTCAACCGCCTGAGGATTTACAGGGTGCCAATCAGGCGACCTTGAGCGTGTCTTCGCCCTGTTTCCAGTTGCACGGGCACAGTTCGTCGGTCTGCAGCGCATCGAGCACGCGCAACACTTCCTGCGGATTACGGCCGACGCTCCCGTCGGTCACATACGCGAAACGGATAATGCCTTCCGGATCGACCAGGAACGTGGCGCGCTTGGCGACACCTTCTTCCTCGTCGAGAATGCCGAGCGCGCTCGACAGACGCTTCGCAGTGTCGGCAAGCATCGGGAACGGCAGATCGTGCAGGTCCTTGTGATCCTTGCGCCACGCCAGATGGACGAATTCGCTATCGGTACTCGCGGACATCACCTGGCAGTCACGGTCCGCGAACTGCTTGTTCAGATCACCGAAACCCTTGATTTCGGTCGGGCACACGAAGGTGAAATCCTTCGGATAGAAGAAAATCAGCAGCCACTTGCCCTTGTAGGTGGTGTGGGTGATCGGAAAGAACGCCTTTTCGACGCTTTCGGTGGAAACGGTGGCTTTCAGATTGAACTCGGGGAATTTGTCGCCTACGGTCAGCATATTGATTTTCCTTTGATTTCAGGTATTTAGAGGGACTTGATCCAGATGCGTCATCGACGCCACGAAGGAAATTGTACTGTGGGCCGCGTCATCTATCCAATTGATTGATACGATAGCTTCAATAGTCCAGGACAATCATTACATGAACCTTCGTGATCTCCAGTATCTGGTCGCCTTGGCCGAACACAAGCATTTCGGTCGCGCAGCAGCGGCGAGCTTCGTCAGCCAGCCAACTCTCTCGACTCAGATCAAAAAGCTGGAAGAGGAACTCGGCGTTGCGTTGGTCGAACGAGCACCGCGCAAGGTGCTGCTGACCGATGTCGGGCAAGACATCGCGCGGCGCGCACGTGCCGTGCTCCACGAAGTCGATCAGATCAAGACGGTCGCGCGGCGCACGCTCGATCCGGAATCGGGCACCGTGCGCCTCGGCATCTTCCCGACTCTCGGGCCGTATTTGTTGCCGCATGTGATTCCGCAGATCCGTGCCCGCTTTCCACGTCTCGAACTGTTGCTGGTCGAAGAAAAAACCGAAGCGCTGCTGGGTCAGTTGCGCGAAGGCCAGCTCGATGCTGCGCTGCTCGCATTGCCCTTGCATGAAGACCAACTGCATCAGGAATTCCTGTTCGAGGAGCCCTTCGTGCTGGCGGTGCCGCACGGTCACAAACTCGCATCACGCGCCTCGTTGAAGCTCGCCGATCTGGCCGACCAGCGTTTGCTCCTGCTCGAGGAAGGCCACTGCTTGCGCGACCAGGCGCTGGAAGCGTGCCGACTGGCCGGTGCAAACGAACGCACCGGCTTTCGCGCGACGAGCCTGGAAACGCTACGCCAGATGGTCGCTGCCAACGTGGGCATCACTCTGCTGCCGATCCTGGCCGTGAAGCCGCCAGTCGCGACCTCCGCCGACATCGATCTTGTCGAGTTCCGCGGCCACCCGCTGAGCCGCCGCATTGCAATGGTCTGGCGCAAGAGTTCGGCGATGTCAGCCTTCCTGTTGGCGCTTGCCGGATTGTTCCGCGACATTCCGCATAAATTGCTCGAAACGAATGCTGGACAGGCCCGCGCGGCGACGCCTACGGTAAGATGACGGAGGTGCCGTGCGAAATCCCTGAGCAACGAGCATGCCGAGCCGCGGCGTGATCCGAACTGCGCCCGCATCCCGAACATACCAATGGAATCATCATGGATCAGACCGCCCCCATCATCGTCTCCAGTTTCGACCTGCAGCGCCTGGAGCAGCTGATCGAACAGCCCGCCTATCGCAATTTCATCGGTTCTCAAGCGCTGCTCACGGAATTGGCGCGCGCGAACGTGGTGGCGCCCGACAAGATCCCGAACGATGTTGTCACGATGAACTCGACCGCGCGCGTCGAGGATGAGCTCAGCGGCGAATCGCATGAGCTGACTCTGGTCTATCCTCGCGACTCCGATGGGTCGCCCGACAAGGTGTCGATACTCGCGCCGGTCGGCAGCGCGATGCTCGGTCTGCGCGTCGGCCAGTCGATCAAATGGCAAGTGCCCGGCGGTCGCGAGCTTCGCTTGCGTATCGCCGCGATCCGCTACCAGCCAGAAGCGAGCGGCGACCTGCATCGCTGACGCTGATAACGACGTGCGCGTATTGAGCGCGCCGGGACGTGACGTGACGAGGAACCGTAAAAAGGTGGGGATCGCACGTCACTGATCGCCGAGTCGAACGACCTCGCATCAGACCATTGACGTGCCGAACTGGTCGGTA
>JBDTWV010000028.1:0-11524 GCA_040006495.1 Dokdonella sp. | reverse complement strand
GCGCGCTCTTCGGTCACGTTGATCTTCTGGCCGGTGAACATTGCCTCCATGCGCTCGGGGAGGCCGCGCTCGACCGCCAGCGCGAGCAGCAGTCGCAGCGTTTCGTCGGTGACGCGATGCTTCGAATAGTCGAGGTAGAGGCCAACCGCCTCTGCGGTCAGTCGGGTACCGCGCTGCGCGTCGTCGGCGAACAGCTGCCGGAGTTGGACGTCGGCGATAGCGCGGTGATGCTCCTTCAGCGACCGCCACGCTGGACTGTCGGTGAGACTCTGGTCGAGATCGTGCGGCGGGCGAGTTGCTGTCATATGCGCTCTGCGTGTCGAAGGTGAGAAGTCGTCACGACCGGTTGGCCGTCGATGCGTTCACCGAAGTCGCCATTACGACTTGTACGCTATGAGCGCCATGATCGTCGACCAGCGGCACGCCGGAAAGGTTGTCGAGTGCGACATCGTCGAGCGAGATGCTCGCTATGCCGCGGCAGACGCCGCCGGGATTCACCACGGTGACGTCGTAGCGCGCGGAGTGATAGTGCAATGTGACCGAGAATCCCGGCCAAGCAGCCGGAATGCACGGGTCGATCATCAGTCGCGCGCCGCGCACCCGAATGCCAAGCATCCATTCAACGCCGGCGCGGTACAGCCAGCCGGCCGATCCGGTATACCACGACCAGCCACCGCGCCCGGCATTTGGTGCGTCGGAACAGACATCACCGACGGTAACATAGGGCTCGACGCGATACTGCTGGACACCCTGCGGCGTGTGCGCGTGCGTGATCGGATTAAGCATGGCAAACAGCTCGGCGGCCTTCGTGCCGTCGCCCAGGAGTGCGAATGCGATGACAGACCAGACGGCCGCATGTGTGTATTGGGCGCCATTCTCCCGAACGCCTGGCACATAGGCCTTGATGTAGCCCGGGTCGAGGGCGGTCTGGTTGAATGGCGGCGTCAGCAGGAGTATGATTTTGTCGCCGCGGCGCACCAGCAGGCGGTCGACCGATGCCATCGCCCGCGCAGCGCGAGCAGGATCGGCGGCGCCTGAAATCACGGCCCATGCCTGGGCGATCGCGTCAATGGCGCAGGCGTCTGCTCCGGCGGTGCCGAGCGGCGTGCCGTCATCGAAGTAGGCGCGCCGATACCAGTCGCCGTCCCACGCGTTTCGGTCCACGGTCGCCGCGAGCGCTTCTGCGTGCTCAGTCCACGCTGCAGCGCGTGTCGTTTCACCGCGGGCCTTCGCAATGGGAGCCCAGCTCGTAAGCACCGCGTGCAGAAACCACGCGAGCCAGACGCTTTCCCCCTTGCCGTGCATTCCGACGCGGTTCATGCCGTCGTTCCAGTCGCCTGCTCCCATCAGTGGGAGCCCGTGTACGCCAACCGGGAGACTGCGGTCGATAGCGCGCGCGCAATGTTCGAATAGCGTGCCTTGCTCGGCCGAGATCTTGGGCTCGAAATACGCATCGGTTTGACCCGCGGCGAGGACAGGACCGTCGAGAAACGGGATCGTCGCGCTTAAAAGGTCCTGGTCGCCCGTGACTTCGAGATACTGACTGGCGACGTACGGCAACCAAAGCAGGTCGTCCGATATTCGGGTGCGCACCCCGCGGCCCACCGGTTCGTGCCACCAGTGTTGAACGTCGCCTTCCACGAATTGACGCGACGCTGCTTTCAGAACTTGTGCGCGGGTGATGTCGGGTCGCGCGACCGCCAGCGCCATGACGTCCTGCAGCTGGTCGCGGAAGCCCCATGCCCCGCTGGCCTGGTAGAATGCCGTTCGCGCCCACACCCGGCACGCCAGCGTTTGGTATAGCAGCCATTGGTTCAGCATCAGATCGAACGAGCGATCCGGGGTCTTTACTTGGATGGTGCCCAGCACTTTTGCCCAGCCGTCTGTGACTTCTTGCAGTCGGGCGTCGAGATCAGTGGTTCGGTACTGGCCAATTAGCGCACGCGCGGCGTCCCGCGTCTCGGCCTCGCCGATCAGAAAGACGACGACCGCACTCCCGCCGGCTGGGATTTCCAGCATGGTCTGCATAGCGCAGCACGGGTCGAGACCGGCTCCGGTGAGTCCCGACAGCGGCTCCCCCCGAGCTAGCGCGGCTGGCCAATCGAGGGCTCCGTTGCGACCCAAGAAATCAGCACGGTCGCCGGTAAAACTGGTCTGCAGGCCGCCAAGGTCGGCAAAGGCAATGCGAGTGCCGAAATCAGCATTCCAGGAGTTTCGCGCGAACATCGCGCCGGTTGCCTGATCCATTTCGGTGACCACGAAGGGTGCCGACTTGCTGCGCAGAGCGCCCAGCGCCCATTCGAGATACGCCGTCACGGAGAGGCGTCGCGGGTTGGGTGAATTGTTCGTCAGGGTGAGCCGGGAGACCTTGACCGGATCGCTCGCAGGCACGAATTGCAGCAGGTCGAGCGCGACGCCCCGGACATCAAGGGTAAATCGCGAATAGCCGTGGCCGTGGCGCACCACGTACTCGACCCCCTGTTCGCGGATGGGCAGCGGCGTCGGACTCCACAGCTCTCCGGAGTCTTCATCGCGAATGTACAACATGTCACTGGGTGGATCGCTCACGGGATCGTTCGACCACGGAGTGAGCAGGTTCTCCTGGCTGTTGACCGACCAGGTAGTTCCCGACCCCGCTTCGGACACCAGACAGCCGAAGTCCGGGTTGGCAATCACATTGATCCAAGGTGCCGGCGTCCAGGCGCCATCGCGAAGAACGGTCACGTATTCGCTTCCGTCGGCGTCGAATCCGCCCAGGCCGTTGTCGAATTCAAGGGTGGGACGGATCGCGTCTATCGCTGATCGGGGCACCGTAGACGTGGCGATTGGTCGCTTTGCCTCGACGACCACCCTCTCAGCGTTATCGGCGTGCGCGATCTGCTCCGCCAGCGAGCCGCGCCCACTCGACAGCAGGACTCGCGCCACGCTTTCCAGCGCATCGCGTTGCGCGGCGGTGAGCTGGTCGGCGCGGAGAGTACACACCTTTCCATGGGCGTCCGATCCCTCGGGCTTCGGCGTCGGTTGGCTGGCTAGGACCAGCGTCTTGATTAGCGCCTCCGGATCCTGGCGGGAGGACGGTGCCGATGTATTCAGAATCACGAGGTCGACGGCGAGCCGCTTCAACCGCCAGTATCCGTGCGCGCGCAGTACCTGCCGGACAATGCCGAGGTTCTCCGCGTTGTCGACTTCTACGAGAATGATCGGCAAGTCGCCAGAAACACCGTGCGCCCAGAGCGCTCCCACCCCCTCCGTACGGCGCGCTTGGACTTCAGCCGATGCGCGCAGAGCCTGATTGGGAAAGACGATATTGGCCGCGAGCGTCTGAAACAGCTGCGCTTCGTCCGTCTCGATGCCCAGATCGTGGAGCTGGATCTTGCCCCGGGTCCGGGCCAGCGTGGCGACGCGCTGGAACGTCGACAGGTCGCGGTACTTATCCCCGAGGCCAAGCGCCTCGTTCCGCGTCGAAGCGACAATGGTCGAAAACGTCAGCCGCACTGTTTGGCCCGGTCGCACGCGGACACGGCGCCGCAGGCTGATAATCGGGTCGAGCACCGCCCCGGCGGAATTGCTGAGGGTGCGGCCTTCAGACTCTGCGAGAGGCGTGCGAATCGTTCGTCCCCGGCCGATAAATTGTGCCCGATCTGTCTCCCACTGCAAGTCGCCGACGGTTTCCCCATCCACCGCAAGAACATGGGCGAGCCAGATCTCAGTGTCGTCCGGCGTACGCCGCCGTCGGTTGGCCAGCAACGTGTCACGTTCTGGTAAGTACTCAGTTTGAATGAACAGGTTCGAGAACGCCGGATGCTCCGCGTCGGTGGCGGGCGGGGCCAGGACGACTTCGGCATACGAGGTGACCTCGATTTCCCGGATGCGGGCGTCGCTGTTGGTCACGCACACCCGGCGGATCTCAGCGTCATCCTCTGGCGAGACGACGATCTCCAGGCGGGTTACCAGCGCCCCGTCGCGGCGCACAAACTCGGCGCGGTCGTCGGCGAAGGAAACGTCGTATTGGTCCGGTGCCACTCCGCTCGGTTGGAACCCGGCCGACCAACGCTCGCCGCTTTCGACGTCACGCAACAGAATGTACGAGCCGGTGTTGTCGCAGGTCGCATCGTCACGCCACCGGGTGACGGCAAGATCCTGCCATCGGCTGTACCCCGATCCCACGGCCGTAACCATCACGGCGTAGCGTCCGTTGGAGAGGAACTGGGCTCGCTGTGTGGCACCGCCGGCGGAGGAGAAGTGGCGGAAGCGCTGCAGGTCGGTCATAGAACTACGGGCTACCCGCGATCGAGCGGGGAGATACCGGCGTCGAGCCAGCCCCCAGAGAATCCGGCTGCCTTGAGCCCGGCGACGATGGGACCGCAGCCGCGTAATAGCTGCCAAACGAGCTCCGATCGAAAATTCTCGATCATGATGACGATCGGACCTTGGTTGAGCCCGCAGAATGCCGGCGAGACCCAGCCGCTTTTCGATCCGCCAGGATCCTGAAAAGTTGGGTTGAACACTGTTTTGTACCCGTATTGATGGCTGCCGCCGAGGTGCAGGCGCCGGAGCGAGGCGATTGTCGGCAACACGATCTCGGGCGCAAAGGGCAGTGAAGCGACGACGCCCCACGGGGCCACCGTTCCGTCGTCGGGGCCATCAGGAACGCCGCGCGCCACGTATCCAAAAAACTCTCTCGGAACACCATCAATAACGCGGCTGGCAGGTCCGGGCCCGTCGCACGCCGTGAGTCCCCAGCACCATTCGCCATAACCGGCATATCCGCCCGGATTGCGGATGGCATACTGCTGTTGCAACAAGGTGGCGCGCCGGCTGTTTTCGAAATAATCGCAGTCTTTTTCACGCATGAATGCGTCGCGTATGCCGCGGAAGTCGATCCAGAGGTGCGACAGTTGGTGGGTGAACAGCGGGCCGGCATAGAGGAACGACGTACCTTCCACCGTTCGCCAGTCATACGTTGCGGCCCATGCCTGGTAACTCTCAGGTGGAAGCGGATAGGTGGGAGAACCGAGGCCGAGCACGTAGAGCAGCATCGCCTCGTCGTAGCCCTGCCACCGGTACGGCAGGAAGCCCCCTTCTGGGGTCCAGCCATGTGTGACCGTCAGCCCGCCATTCTGCGCCCACTGCCAATCGACCCGGGCGTAAAGGCGTTCGGCCAGATCGCGGATTTCGTGTTCCGCCGCGTTGTCTTGGTCGAAGTAGGCGGCTGCGGTCAGCATCCCGCCAAGAAGCAGAGCGGAGTCGACGGTGGAAAGCTCGGACTGCCAGGTTCTCGCCCCGGTCTGCGTGTCGAGAAAGTGGTAGTAAAAGCCGTGATATCCTGTGGCGTCCGGCTCCGGCCCCTGCGGGCTGGCCCAGAAAAACCGCAGCGTGGTGAGGGTGCGCCTGGCGGCTTCTATCCGAGCGAGGTATCCGCGGGCGACAGCCACCGGATACGAGGTGAGCCCGAGCCCGACGGCGGCGATGCTTGCTGGGGCCCCGTCTCGGGTTGCGTCAGTTACCAGTCCGTTGGCCGGATTTGTTTCGAGCCGGAAATAGTTGAATGCTTCGGCTTGGATGGCATCGAGCAGTCGCCAGTGTCGACCGGAGGCGACCAATTGCAAGCCTACAGTGTTGCGTGTATACGCGTCCTTTGCAGCCACGATACACTTCCGACGATCGATGTCAGGCAAGGTGCGCACCGGCCGAAATCAGCGGGGCAGCGCTGATGTGGTCATCGCCTTCAAACGCAGCATCATACCGCCCAAGACGAGCGGCTCGATCGCAGGTGGCGCGATGGTAGAGTGCCTGCTGAGCTTTTTTTTCGTTCGCGTGCGAACCGTGCCAAATCTCCAGAGTCGGTTCCTGTAAGGCCCGTCCGAAAGAAAATGCCAGCGCCCAAGGCAATCGAGACTTGAATCGGACGTTCATCGCGTTCAGGCGCGCCGAGGCAAGGATGCCGCTTTGCCCCCCTGACAAGAAGGCAACTCCCGGCACCGCGGCGGGCACGGCGCGCAGCAGGCAATGCACCGTGGCATCGGCCACCTCGTCCACTGATTCCTGCGTGAAGCAGGACGAACCGGGGAGCACCATGTTCGGCTTCAGGATCATGCATTCCAACTGCACTCTTTGCGTGTGCAGTGCCTTGAATACCGCCCGAAGCACCTCTTCCGTTACTTCGCTGCAAGTGGTGAGGGTGTGAGTCCCGTCCATCAACACTTCCGGCTCGACAATCGGTACCAGCCCGGTCTCCTGACAAAGTGCCGCATATCGAGCCAGCGCGTGTGCATTGGCCTCAATACAGCCGGTCGTTGGCAGGCCATCGTCGATGGAGATGACCGCTCGCCACTTCGCAAAGCGGGCCCCCATCACAACGTATTCCGTGAGGCGCGTGCGCAATCCATCCAGCCCCTCGGTGACTTTTTCGCCGGGATAGGAGGCCATCGCTTTGGCCCCGGTGTCCACCTTGATGCCAGGGATGATGCCGACGTCGGCCAATGCTTTGGCGAAGGGAGTGCCATCGTTCAGGCGCTGGCGAATCGTCTCATCGTAGAGGATCGCGCCGCTAATAGACTCACTCAGCCCCGGGGTGCTTACGATCAGCTCGCGGTATTGACGCCGCGTTTCCGCATTCTGTGGAATCCCCCACGGGGCAAATCGCTTGTTGCAGGTTCCGGTGCTCTCGTCAATCGCCAGCAGTCCTTTGCCATCGGCGACCATCGCCTGCGCGGTTGATATCAGAGCCTCGGTGTTCATTTGCGGACACTCCATTTCCAGTTTTGAATCTCCGGCATGTCCTGTCCGTGAGCGTCAATGAAGTGTTTGTGTTCGATGAGCTTGTCCTGCATTTGTTGCTTGAGGTACGCACCTTTGGAGCCCAAATTCGGGAGACGATCCACGACATCCTGCACCAGATGAAAGCGGTCGATATCGTTCTGTACCCGCATGTCGAAAGGAGTAGTGACGGTGCCCTTTCCCTTGTAACCGCGAACATGCAGGTTGCGGTTGGAGCGTCGATAGGTGAGCTGATGAATCAGTCCAGGATATCCATGAAAGCCGAAGACGATGTGTTTGTCTTTGGTGAAGAAGGAGTCGTAATCCACATCCGTCAGGCCGTGCGGGTGTTCGGTGCTGGGTTGCAGCTTCATCAGGTCGACGACATTGACCACGCGAATCTTCACTTCGGGCAGCTGTTCACGAAGGATGGATACGGCCGCCAGAATCTCCAACGTGGGCGTATCTCCGCAGCAGGCCATCACGACGTCTGGCTCGCTGTCCTGGTCGTTGCCGGCCCATTGCCAGATGCCAATGCCTTCTGTGCAATGCACGACCGCCTCATCCATCGTCAACCATTGCGGGAGCGCGTGCTTGCCCGCAACCACCACGTTGACGTAGTTTCGGCTCCGTAAGCAATGATCGAAGACGGACAGGAGGCAGTTGGCGTCAGGGGGAAGATAGCAACGAACGAAATCGGCAGTCTTGCTGATGACATGGTCCAGAAAGCCGGGGTCCTGGTGCGTGAATCCATTGTGGTCCTGCTGCCAGACATGGGAGGCAAGCAGATAATTCAGCGAAGAGACGTCGCGACGCCAAGGGAGGTCCGCGCACCCCTTCAGCCATTTTTCATGTTGAGTGAACATCGAATCAATAATCCGGATGAAGGCTTCGTAGCTGTTGAAGAGCCCATGCCGTCCAGTGAGGAGATAGCCTTCCAGCCAACCTTCACACTGATTCTCGCTCAGCATTGAGTCGAGCACCCTTCCTTCTGGCGCGAGGAACACGTCATTGCTGAATTCACGCGCATCCCATTGACGGTTCGTGAATTCGAAAACCGCCTGCAAGAGATTCGAGACTGTCTCGTCCGGGCCGAATACACGGAAGTTGCGCTTGTCCTGATTCAGCCTGGCAACATCACGCAGAAACGAACCAAGGATCAGCGTATCCTCGATCTGCACCGATCCCGGTGCTGTCACCTTGACAGCGTGCTGGTGGAAGTCCGGCATTATCAGGTCATGAAGCAGAAGCCCTCCGTTCGCATGCGGGTTGGCTCCCATCCTACGAAGGCCCTTTGGCGCCAACTCTGCCAGCTCCGGCATGAGCCGCCCGCTCTCGTCGAAGAGTTCTTCGGGCTTATAGCTCTTCATCCACTCTTCGAGGAGTTTGACATGATCTGGATGCTTCGGATCGACCAGAAGCGGCACCTGGTGCGCGCGAAATGTCCCTTCGATTTGCAGACCGTCAACAAACTTCGGCCCGGTCCAACCTTTGGGTGATTTCAGAACGATGACTGGCCAACGGGGCCGAGTGGTGTCGTTGTTTTTGCGGGCATTTGTCTGGAAGTGTTTGATGTCTTCGATGGCCTTGTCGACCGTAGCGGCCATCAGCTCATGCATTTTTTCGGGAACATCTCCTTCGACAAAATAGGGAGTCCAGCCGCACCCCTTCAGGAACTGCTCCAACTCCTCATGCTCAATGCGGGCCAAAACAGTTGGATTGCTGATCTTGTAGCCATTGAGGTGCAAAATCGGCAGCACCGCCCCGTCGGTTTTTGGATCGAGAAACTTGTTGGACTGCCAGGAGGTTGCCAACGAGGCCGTCTCGGCTTCTCCGTCACCGATCACGCACGCCACAATCAGGTCGGGATTATCGAATGCAGCGCCGAAGGCGTGGCTGAGTGAGTATCCGAGTTCGCCGCCCTCATGAATCGATCCCGGAGTCGTTGACGCGACATGGCTCGAGATGCCTCCAGGAAACGAGAACTGCTTGAAAAGCTCTTTTAGCCCAGCTTCGTCCTGCGCGACGTTTGGATAGACCTCGCTCCACGTGCCTTCGAGGTAGACGTTACCCACGATCGCGGGACCACCGTGCCCCGGACCGGCAACGTAGAACATGTTCAAGTCATACTTCTTGATGACCCGGTTCAAGTGTACGTAGATGAAATTCTGCCCGGGCGTCGTGCCCCAATGCGACACAACAATCGGTTTAACATGTTCCAGCTTCAGCGGCTCTTTGAGAAGTGGATTTTTATAGAGGTAGATCTGGCCGACCGACACATAATTCGCAGCGCGCCAGTATGCGTTCATCTTGCGCAGCAGTTCTGAAGAAAGCGTGTTGGTAGTTTTCACGGTCTCTTCGCTGTTCAACGCTTCAGGCGTTTCATGCAGCAGGTCGGGAATGATCGGAGCGGACGGCATTGTCTGGTTCTCCTTGTGTTGCATGTGCGTTAGCCGGTGCCGAGTCCGAGGGAAGCAAGCTTGGCGCGAGTGGCTGCATGGTTTACGTGAACAATGCCGTGAAGCCCGAGGCCTTCTGCGATTTCGACAAACATCGGCGTGTTGTCGATGAAGACGGCCTGCGTTGCTCGCGTTTGAGCGAGGTCGAGCGCGAGCCGAAAGATTCGAACGTCGGGTTTGCGTATGTGGACGAAGCAGGAAGAGACGAACGTGTCCACAAACTGGTCGAGCTTGAACGTCCGGATGCGATACGCATTCAATTCACGACACTCATTGCTAACGACAACTATCTTGAGGTCATACGTCGTCTTGAGTTCGATAATGAGTTCAATCATCATCGGGTACGGCTTCGATTGAGCGAACATGAAGTCGCGAAACTGAGTTCGCGTGAACGATTGCTTCTTGTGAAAGACGACCCAGCCGAGGTAATCCTCAAAGGTGAGTCTGCCTTCTTCGTGCGACTCGAAGACCAGACGATGCCTTTCGTTCAGGTCACCCCACGGCAGCTTGAAATGCTTTGCCGCCCTCTTGCGCGCTAGATGATCCCATCCGTCGGTGAGGAGTACTTCCCCTACATCCACGAACAGCGTTTGGATTGGGCTCGCGCGCTTCAAGTATCCCTTGAGAACTCAATCGGTGAACCGCGAGTCTGCCGGGTTTTTCTGCTCATCGATGGCCTTTGGCAATACCATGCTAAACTCGTCTTTGCTTTCTGACAGCATGTTTTATCCGTGTCTGTTTCGTGAAGCCATACCCGGTCACCACTGAGTGTTCCACTCTCAGGACGGCGATGTTGACCAATTGGATTTCGCGGCACGTGGCACTGCACGTCGCTGGCAGTTCGTCCAATAATGCCTACGGAATTCCTCGCGACTCAGGAAATATCACAATCAAACTGTACGGCCTCAGCCGTGCGCTCATTGCGAAAGTTCTCTGAAAAGGTGACTATCGCAGGTGAAAGAATGCGTTGCGGTCGCGAGGAGTTTTCTCGTCGAAGTGCATCGTTCATTTGGTTTCCTAAACTTTTTGCAGGGAGAAATTGTGAAGCGTTTTCGCATGTCAATTATTGGGGCGATCGCGTTGTTGGCACCGGCCGTCGCTTATGCGGGTGCCCCGGTCTGCGACAATTCAGCGCCCAACCCATTCGCAAACCTCACTCCGAGAAGTGGTCCAGCCGTTCTGATTTGCGCTGGTGGGACGTTCTTCAGCTTCACCAATTTCTCGACTGACGGCAAACTGCGGATTCTTCCAGGCACCAAGCTAAACCTTGCTGGCGGTGCGTCGATCTCGCTTTCGGCCACGTTCAATTCTGATCCGTTCATCTCGTTCGCATTTCAAAGCATTCTGCCGAGTGGGTTCGGCCCGCTTCCGTTTGATGCATTGTTTCTCACCCCGGTGGTTGGCGGCCCATATGACAACGCGACGAGCGTCGGGGCCCTTGGACTGACCGAAACTGGAGTCGGCGCGACGACAGGCACGGTCAGTCAGGGAAGCCTGCCGAATTACATCACGGGTTTCGCTGACGCGACAGATCTCAACGTCGGCACCGGTACCGGCACGTGTTCTG
Organism: Dokdonella sp.; assembly: GCA_040006495.1. Lineage (GTDB taxonomy): Bacteria > Pseudomonadota > Gammaproteobacteria > Xanthomonadales > Rhodanobacteraceae > Dokdonella_A. Next base: position 739 of record JBDTWV010000028.1, on the reverse strand, counting down.
TATCCACGCCGCCTGCCAGCAGCTCGACTACCTGCAACCCGCCGGGTAAATCGAACAATTTTGCGCCAATTACTCCGAGCAATTTGAGCGCTCGACTGTCGTATAAGCAAAACTCCACTGGCGTTGAGGGAATCAGCACGGCCTCGTGGTCAGGTACCGTTACTCTCAACGCAGTCACTACAACAGCGCCAGAACCGACGACCGTCGCACTGATGTTTGTTGGATTGGCGATTGTTGGCGGTGCCGGTTATCGCCGCAATCGCCACGTGTAATTTCTGAGAAGGTGATTTGGAAAAGGTCGGCCTCGCACATTGAGATCGGCCTTTTTGTTGTGCGGTGTTTGAATTCGCTATTCGCAAATGCTCCGTCGCGTAGCTAGTCCTCGTCTTCCACCCAAAGAATCGCAGTTACTCCATCGCCGACGCAAATAACGCCCGCGTCGAACGTTGCATTCGAAATTGGGTCGAAGCTGACGCTGTCTGAAGATGATTTATTCTCCTCATCAAACAGATCGGCCCACGAACCGTTGGTGAAATACACGTGCGGTTCTGGAGCGAGATCGAGAAACGCCTCAGCCAATTCAGTGGCTTCAGCTCGCGACATGATTTCCGCATCATGCGCGAGATCGCGCTGCAACACGGCGGCTGCGACAATGCGTGCGTCGTACGCACTAATTTCCAACCAACCGTCGCCAAGTGGTTGGAAGTTGTGGGTGGTTGCGACACGATCGGCCTTGGCG
>JBDTWV010000027.1:0-11660 GCA_040006495.1 Dokdonella sp. | reverse complement strand
TTCGCGCGAATAGCGAAAAGCTTCCTCACGCATCACGGCGGCGATCGCCGCTGCATCCGGCAGGGGGAAGCGAAAGCGTGTCACCGCGTCGCCGAGTTCATCCGGCAGCTCGTAGCCGCTGCCAACCAGCACCAGCGTGTGCTCCTGAGTCTCGCGGCGCTGCACGATCTCGCGTAGCAGGCGCAGGGTCATCGGATAGCGCAGGTAAGGCTGGAAGTCGAGCAGCAGATACACGCCGGGCTGGCGCGCCCGCTTGATCGTTTGCAACGTGACCGTCGCATCCTGCGCGGGTTGTTCCTCATCGTCGCTGAGGTCGAGCCGCTGCAGGCCGGCGGTGATGCTCCAGCTGTACAGCGGCCGCAGCGCCTGCGCGATCGCATGGCGAAAGCCGTCTATCACCGATGTTTCATCGTTCGATTCGACGAGCAGCAGCGGCGTCGCCGCACGGATCAATGTGGAAAGATCCTGATTCTTGCTCATCGTCGATCGCGATCGGAAAAGCCGACTAGTCTATAGCAAGGTGCATGCTGAATCGCGCGGACGACCCGACTGCGTCGGGCCAGCGCAAAGCTGCCGTGATTGCTACTGAGCCAATCTTTGCATGAAGGCACGAATGCGACTGGCATTCGTGCCGACGTCGCTTTGGCCCACGCGCGATACCGAGCGCATGTCGACGCGGCTGCCGCCCAACGCGGGTTCGATCCGTATCACCACGTCGTCCTTGAATCCGAACCACGCGGTCGTGGCGGTCGCTTCGATGCGACCGCTCGCCGGGTCGCTGGCCACGATCTGCCAACCCATCGAGTGCGCAACTTTCAATGCGTGATCATAAACGAGCGACGGCGCGTCGCTGGTTACGTAAGGGCGTATGTCCGGGTACGCCTTGGCCTGCTGCTGGGCAACCTCCGCGCCGCCATAAGTGGCGGAATTAGCAGCGCCTGCGCGCAGTGGCAGGATCGCCACGAAGCCGGGTGGGTGGGTCGTGTCGGTGCTGATGTCATGAATTGGCGGAACCTTCTTGGCCTGGCGCATCCCGTTCCAGGGCACGAACGCGACCCCGAGTCCGAGCATGAGCGCGACGCCGAGCATGGCCCCATGTGCGCGGCGCAATTGCCCGATCAGCAGCATGACGAATGCGCTGGCTGCGGCGGCCAGACCGGTGAAGGCGGCCCATGCGAATAGCTGGAAGCCGGCGCGAAAATCCCACAGCGCCAATCGGGTGCCCGGGCCGGCCGCCAGCAGCAGCGCGGCGGCGATAAGCGCCAGTGCCAGCGCAAGACGGGGAAGTTTCATTTGGCTCTCCGGGAGATATTGAAGCGCGGGCGCTGAGCGGGTTTCGCTCGGTAGCGATTCATCAGCCGTGGTCGCCCCAGATCTCGTTCAGGCGCTTGTCCCGGCCGCATCCGTAGCGGTAGTACTTGTAGCGGATCGGGTTTTTCTTGTAATACTCCTGATGGTAGTCCTCGGCTGGGTAGAACGTCGCGGTCGGTTCGATCTTCGTCGCGATCGGCTGCCTGAAGCGTGGGTCGGCTTCGATGGCATGCTTGCTGGCTTCCGCGTCGCGACGCTGCTGCTCACCAATTGGAAAGATCGCACTACGGTACTGGTCGCCGCTGTCGCAGAACTGGCGATTCACGGCGACCGGATCGATGTTGTGCCAGAAAACATCGAGCAACTTTTCGTAGCTGACCTTGCTCGGATTGTAGGTCACCTGCACGGCTTCGGCATGGCCGGTGCCGCCGGCGGAAACCTGCTCGTAGGTCGGGTTCGGTTGCGTGCCGCCGGCGTAGCCGGCTTCGGTCGAAATGACTCCGGCCAACTTGTCGAACGGCGGTTGCATGCACCAGAAGCAACCGCCGGCAAACACCGCAATTGCCTTTTCGTTCGTAGCCGTGGTGGTGGCTGCTGTTGATTGCGCAGATACAACGGAAGCGGCCGGTGCGGCGTCGGTCTGCGACGTCGCATTCGCTTTCACTTCCGGCACGGCGGCATGGGCAATGCCGCCGCTATTCGATCCCGAACACGCGGCCAACATCGCGAGCAATGGCACCACCAGAGAGAAGCTGCGCAATCGGGTTGCGCGCATACGCCAGAAACACTCCGGAATCAGCATGATCAACCTCTCAAAGCGGGAAGGGCATCGTTCTGCGCAACAAACCCCAGGGCCAGGCCATTGTTGCACCAGCGCGTGCCGAGCGGCTGCGGGCCATCGTCGAAGACATGACCCTGATGGCCACCGCATCGCGCGCAGTGGTATTCGGTGCGTGGCAGCAGCATGCGGAAGTCCGATTGGGTTGCGGTCTTGCCGGCTATCGCGTGGGTGAAGCTGGGCCAGCCGGTGCCGCTGTCGAATTTTTGCGCGCTCAGGAACAGCGGTGAGTAGCATGCGGCGCAAACAAACGTGCCGCTGCGTTTCTCATGATCCAACGGGCTGCTTCCGGACGGCTCAGTCGCGTGTTCAAACAGGACCTTGAACGCCGCGGGACTGACCTTGTCACGCCAGAACTGCGGCGCGAGCCCGAGTGATGCGACGGTCGCAGTGCCCGACGGCGTTGGCGGCGTGGATGCGCGCGTGCATGCCGCCGCGAGTGGCAATGTGCCCAGGGCGAGCAAGCGATGCAAAAGGGTGCGTCGGTTCATGTCAATTCTCCGATTGGATGGTGGCCGCAGCGCGCGACATGCGCAGGCACGATCAACCAAGGATGTCGTGAGGTTCGAGTGTCGTTTCAAGTTGTATACGAAGTTTGTACAAGACCGGTTGCATCGTGAAACCATTTCGTGGGTTGGCCCGAAGCGCTCGCGGTCGTTCGGAAGCATGGTTTAGGCGACACAATTCATACTGCATGAGCACATTCTTGCAATGCGCAAGGGCCGGGGGCGGTCTGAGGATTGCGAATTCCCGGGAGAGAGGATGAACAAGCGTGTACAACAGCGCGGTTGGGCATGGGTCGTAGCGCTCGTGGTGGTGGTCGCCCTCGTCGCAGCTTGGCGTTTCGGCCTTGCCGACGTCCTGAGCCTGGCGGCGCTGAAGGCGCGCCAAGCGGAGCTCGCGCAGTGGGTCGGTGCCCATGCATGGTTGGCTGCCGGCTCTTTCTTTGCTGCCTACGTGGCAGTCGCCGCGAGCTCACTTCCGGGCGCGGCAGTCATGACGATCGCGGCGGGCGCGCTGTTCGGTGTCGTCGAGGGCGTGTTGCTGGTCTCGTTCGCCAGCACGATCGGTGCGAGTGCTGCGTTTCTCGTCGCGCGATTCGCCCTGCGCGATTCCTTGCGCCAGCGCTATCGGGTACGCCTGAAGAAGATCGACGCGGGCATCGAGCGCGATGGCTGGCTCTATCTGTTCACCCTGCGCCTGGTTCCGGCATTCCCCTTTTTCCTGGTCAATTTGCTCGCGGGTTTGACCGCGCTACCGCTACGCACGTTCTACTGGGTCAGCCAGATCGGCATGCTGCCGGCAACTTTCGTGTATGTGTATGCGGGTACCGAGCTGGCGCGACTGAACTCGCTGGCCGCGGTGGTCTCGCCGCGCATGCTGGCTGCCTTCGTGCTGCTCGGTGTGCTGCCACTCGTGGCGCGCGCATTGATCCGCTGGCTCTCGATGCGTCGCGTGTATCGCGGCTACGCGAAGCCACGAACGTTCGACTACAACCTGCTCATTATCGGTGCCGGCTCGGCTGGTTTGGTGTCCGCGTACATCGGCACCACGGTGAAAGCGCGGGTCGGGCTGATCGAAAAATCCGCGATGGGCGGAGACTGTCTCAACACCGGCTGCGTGCCTTCCAAGGCCCTGTTGTGCACGGCGCGTTTGCTCGCGCAAGCGCGAGAAAGTCAGCGTTACGGCGTGCGCGCACTGCATGCGGAGTTCGACTTCGCCGACGCAATGGAGCGCGTGCAGAAGGTGATTGCTCGCATCGCACCGCACGATTCAGTCGAGCGCTACACCGCGCTCGGCGTCGAAGTCATCCGTGGCACGGCGCGCATCGTTTCGCCGTGGGAAGTCGACGTCGACGGGCGGCGCGTGAGCGCACGCAGTCTGCTTCTCGCCACCGGCGCGCGCCCGCTGGTGCCGCCGATACCCGGTTTGGACAGCGCAAGCTATTTGACCAGCGACACGGTCTGGCGCCTTCGCGAACGGCCATCGCGCCTGCTCGTGCTGGGCGGCGGTCCAATCGGTTGCGAGTTGGCACAAGCCTTCGCACGGCTCGGGTGCAAGGTGACCCAGGTGGAAATGGCGCCGCGCATTCTGACCCGCGAAGATGCGGACGCGGCCGATATTGTCACGCGTCAGTTGCAAGCCGAGGGCGTACATGTCGCGACCGAACACCAGGCGCTGCGTGTCGAAGGCGACAGCGCAGGCGGTCGACTGGTATGTGAGCACGGTGGTGCCGAAGTGGTCTTCGAATACGACGCGCTGTTGCTCGCGTTGGGTCGCCAGCCGAATGTCGAAGGCTTCGGTCTTGAGGATTTGGGGGTCCGTCTGAACGAGCGCAAGGCGATCGAGGCCGATTCGATGCTGCGTACGAACTTCCCCAATATCCTGGTCTGCGGCGATGCGGTTGGACCGTACCAGTTCACCCACGTGGCTTCGTTTCAGGCCTGGTATGCGACGCTCAATGGGTTGCTCGCGCCGTGGTGGTCGTTCAAGGTCGACTATCGGGTGATCCCGTGGGCCACGTTCACCGAGCCTGAAGTCGCGCGCGTGGGTTTGTCCGAAGATGAAGCGCGTGATCAGCAGATTGAGGTCGAAGTTAGTCGCTACAACTTCGACCAACTGGACCGCGCGATTGCCGATGGGGTCGACAGTGGATTCGTGAAAGTGCTCACAGCGCCCGGCAAGGACCGCATACTCGGCGCAACCATCGTCGGTGCGCACGCCGGCGATCTGCTGGCCGAGTTCGTGCTCGCGATGAAGCACGGGATTGGCCTGAACAAATTGCTCGGGACCATTCACATCTATCCGACGCTTGCCGAGGCCAACAAGCATGTCGCAGGCAATTGGAAGCGCGCGCACGTCCCGCAAGCTGCGCTGCGCTGGGCGCAGCGATTCTTCACCTGGCGTCGAGGTTGAGGTGATGGGTCTGCGTCGGCATTTTGATTTGAATCGCGCGTGCTCAAGGTGACGACTGTGGATTTGCAGGAGACTGCGGCACTCGCACGACTGACTGTGGTGGTGCCTGTCGGCCCAGGCGATCACCTCGGTCCGCATCTTCAGGCGCAACTTTCCGCGTTGCCGCCGCAAGCGAGTGTGTGTGTGGTCGCCTGCGACGAGGCAGACTCACCTGCGTTGGACTGCGCTGACGAGTCGACAACAACCCGCGGCGGTCCGCAGTGGCGCTCGCTGCGTGCGCCGGCAGGACGCGCGATACAGCAGAATGCTGGCGCGAGCGTTGCCGGCGGCGATTGGTTGTGGTTCCTGCATGCGGATGCCGAACTAGCCGACTCAACCTTGCCGGCACTGGCGCGTTTCATCGCGGCCGATCCTGCAGCACTCGGCTATTTCGACTTGCGCTTTCTTGGCGATGGCCCGGCGCTGATGCGCTTCAACGCAGCCGGCGCATGGCTGCGCAGTCGATGGCTGCGCATGCCTTTCGGGGATCAGGGTCTGTGTCTGCCGCGCACGGTTTTCAATACCGTCGGTGGTTTCGATCCCACAACCCGACGCGGAGAAGACCACCAATTGGTATGGCGTGCACGCGCTGCCGGAGTGCAGGTACTCCCGGTCGGTGCGCCTTTGTATACGAGTGCGCGTCGCTACGCAGCCGCTGGCTGGCTTGCGACGACGGGTGGGCATCTGGCCGAAACCTGGCGGCAGGCATTGGTATTCTCGCGCGAGGAGCGGGTTCGATGAGCGGTGCGCTGGCCATTTTCGTCAAGACGCCAAGCCGTTCCGCGCTCAAAACGCGGCTCGCTGCGACTCTCGGGCGCGAGTATGCGGACACGTGGTACGGGCTGGCGGCTGCAGCGGTGGCATCGGTTGTGCTGCGTGCGTGCGCTCAGCAAGGCGTCACGCCGTATTGGGCGGTTGCTGAACCCAATGCCGAAAGCAGCTGGTCCGGACTGGCAACGATTGCCCAGGGCGATGGCGGACTTGGAGAACGCATGGCGCGCGTGCATGCGCAGCTCGTTGCCAGGCATGGCTACGCACTGCTGATTGGCGCCGACGCACCGCAACTACGCGCCGATGCACTGGTGGAGGCCGCCGAGTGGCTAGGCAGCGAAACGGCGGGCCCGGATGCCAATCCGTTGCCGGCGCGGCTGGTGCTGGGACCGGCCACCGACGGCGGGTTCTGGCTCTTCGGCGCCAATCTCGTGATAGCAGATGAGGCTTGGACGTGCGTGAAGTACAGTCAAGCCGATACGGCCCTGCAATTTCAGCGCGCCATGCAACCATTCGGCGTCTGGCGAATGCTCGGAGAGTTGACTGATGTCGACCACGTCGAAGATCTTCACGCGCTCCGGTGGGCACTTGATGAGCTGCCGGATCCGACGCCCGAACAGTGCGCGTTGATGGACTGGATGGATGCAAATATCGACGCTCCGACGATTCTTGAGAAGGATCGGCGAGGGTGTGCGCTACGTCAGTCGCGAGCGGATCACTGAACGCGATGCAGTCCCTGCTCCATCATGAAACGGTGCTGCGTTTGGGCAGCTTCGTTGTGCTGCTGGTGGTCTTGGCGGTCGCAGAACGGGTCTGGCCGGCGCGCGGTGACGCGCGTCCGGCGCGACGACAGCTGGCCAATCTTGGACTCATGGTGCTCAACACCGCGTTGCTGCGCATCGCCTTTCCGCTGCTGGCCGTCGTCTTGGCCGCGCAGGTGCATGCGCGCGCAGGCGGCGTCTTCGGTTGGCTGCAACTGTCGCCATGGCTGGAAATTCCGCTGGCCGTGCTCGTATTCGATGCGACCATTTATTGGCAGCACCGCATGATGCACGTCGTCGGGCCGTTGTGGAGACTGCATCGCGTGCACCACAGCGATATCGCGTTCGATGTCACCTTGGGCGTTCGCTTTCACCCGCTGGAGATGGTGGTGTCGATGCTGGTCAAACTTGGATTCGTCGTAGTGCTCGGACCTGCGGCGGTCGCGGTCATGATCGCCGAGATATTGCTCGCTGCGGCAAGCCTGTTCACCCACGCCGATTTTGCGTTTCCTGCGCGTTGGGATACGCGTTTGCGCACCGTGCTGGTGACGCCCTCGATGCATCGCGTGCACCATTCCGTGCTGCGCGCGGAAACCGACAGCAACTATGGTTTCCTGCTGTCGTGGTGGGATCGAGTATTTGGCAGCTATCGAGCGCACCCGTTGCAACCCGAGTGTGAGATGCCGATTGGACTGACACCTTGGCGACAGCCGGCGCAACTGGGCTTCGGCGCACTGCTGTTGCAGCCATTCCGTCGCCTGCCTGCGGCAAGCGCTGCGTCATCTCCAACCAGCGAGGAACGAACCGATGCGTGACACCTGGCCGCTGCTGCGTCCCAGCGATTTTCCGCGCATTGCGCGCGAACGTCTCGACACCCTGCAGCTCAATCTGGGCTATTTGTGCAACCTCAGTTGCATCCATTGCCACGTTGCGGCCGGACCGCAGCGTACCGAACTGATGGACCGCGCAACCATGCAGCTCGCGCTCGACGTCGCGCAGCGCCACGGCGTGCGCACGCTCGATGTCACCGGCGGCTCGCCGGAGATGAATCCGGATTTCCGCTGGCTCATCGAGCAAGCGCGTGGCGCGGGCTTGCATGTAATGGATCGGCTCAATCCGACGATTATGGAAGAGCCCGGCTACGAATGGGTCGGACGCTTTCTCGCCGACAACCACGTCGAGGCGATCGCGTCACTACCGTGCTACAGCCAGGCGAACGTGGACGAGCAGCGCGGCAAAGGCGTATTCGAGGCATCGATCCGTGCCCTGCAATCCCTCAACGCTCTGGGCTACGCGCAGCCCGACAGTGACCTGGTATTGAACCTTGTCTACAATCCGAATGGCGCGTTCCTGCCGCCCGGGCAGGAGGCGTTGCAGGCCGAATACAAGCGTCTGCTGCATGACAATTTCGGCATTGTCTTCAACCAGCTCTATGCGCTGGCCAACATGCCGATCCAACGCTATGGATCGTGGCTGTTGTCGAAGGGTCAATTCATCAGCTACATGGCGACGCTCAAGGGCGCGCATCGCGCGGACAACCTGCCCGGGGTCATGTGTCGCTCGCTGGTCAGCGTCGATTATCAGGGCTACGTCTACGACTGCGATTTCAACCAGATGTTGCATCTGCCGCTCGGCGCGACTGATCGCGCCGAACCAGGCACCCATCGGCCACACCTGCGCGACCTGCTGGAGGGCCCGGTGTCGCGCTCCATCGCAGTGGGCGATCATTGCTATGGCTGCACGGCGGGGCAGGGTTCGAGCTGCGGTGGCGCGCTGACCTGAGGCCGCGCGCCGCGCGTGAACTACAACTTCGGATCGGGCACGGGCGCCTTCTGCATACGTTTCCTGATTTCCTGGCGGAAACGGAACTGGCGGTTGGAATCGTGCGCCTCGCGCAGGCGCCGTGCATGCGCGGCGAGGAGGTCGCCACGGGTGAGGATGCCAACCAGGCGCTGCGCTTCATCGGCGCTGACCACCAGCACGCGTCCGACGTTTTCCTCGACCATGTGGTCGGCCGCTTCGCGCAGGCTGTGACCTTCGTGGACAACGATGGGTGCGCGCTTGAGCAAATCGCCGATGCGGCGCAGTCCAGCCAGGTCGGGATTGAGCAGGTCACGCCGGGTGACCACGCCGCGCACGCGCTGCTGGTCGTCGAGCACCGGATAGCCCTGGTGTTGAGCTTCCGGCTTTCCGGTACCAAGCCAAGCGCGCACATCGCCGAGTTCGTCCGATGTTTTCAGGGTCACCACGTCGCGCGTGCAGGCTTTGCCGACCTCGACCTGTTCGAGGAAATCGGCGGCGTATTCACTCGGCACGCGAACGCCTCGTCGCGCGATTTTCTCGGTCATGATCGTGTTGCGCATGATCAACGCGGAAACCATATATGCCGCCGTGCAACCGCCGAGCAGCGGCAGCAGGCCGAACGGCTGCTGGGTCGTCTCGAACGCGAACACGACCGAGGTGAGCAGCGCGCGCGATGCGCCGGCGAAGATCGCCGCCATGCCGACCAGTGCCGCAATGCGCGGATCGACACCGAGTTGTGGCGTGATCGCGACCAGCGCCATGCCGATCACCGCACCGAGCGCGCCGCCGATCGTGAACAGCGGAGCGAGGGTGCCCCCCGAGGTGCCGCTGCCGAGCGCGATCGACCACGACAGAAATTTCATCAGGCACAGCGTGAGCAGCACGCCGGCACCGAAATGGCCGGCGAGGATCGCTTCGATCGTCGTGTAACCGACGCCGAGCGTGAGCGGCGAGTACCAGCCGATCACGCCGACTGCGACACCGCCGATTGCCGGCCACCACATCCAGTGCACCGGCAGTTTCTCGAACGCATCCTCGATGCCATAAACAACACGCGTGGCGCCGACGCTGACCAGACCGATCAACGCACCCAGCACGACATAGACCGCGAGCGCAGCGCCTCCGGGTTCAACCACGCCGGGCAGAGGAAACACCGGCGCCGAGCCGACCATCGCATAGCGCACGCCGGTTGCAGCGACCGTCGCCAGTGCGACTGGAATGAGCGAGCGCGGCTTGAGTTCGAACAGCAGCAATTCAACGGCGAGGATCACCGCGGAAACCGGCGATCCGAACACCGCGGCCATACCCGCGGCGGCACCCGCCGCGAGCAGCGTCTTGCGCTCGGCCGCGGTCACCCGCAACACCTGGCCGACGAACGAGCCGAGCGCGCCGCCGGTCGCGATGATCGGGCCTTCGGCGCCGAATGGGCCGCCGGTGCCGATCGCGATCGCCGACGAGATCGGTTTCAGAAACGTGATCCGCGGTGCGATCTTGCTCTGGTTGAGCAACACCTGTTCCATCGCTTCTGGAATGCCGTGGCCGCGGATTGCCTGTGAACCCCAGCGCGCCATCGCGCCGACAATCAGGCCACCGACCACCGGCACCACGATCACCCACGCGCCGAGATGGTTGCCAGCCGGCGAGGAGAACTCGGTCGACCAGCGCCCGTAAAACGCGATGTTGGTGACCACGCCAATCAAGGCCGTCAAGAAGCGCGCGATCAGCGCCGCGGCAATCGCAATCACGATGGCTGCGGTCGCGATCAGCAGGGTGCGGCGATCGACGAGCGTCGAGCGACGCGGCATGCGCGTCATGTCGAGTGCAAGCCCGAGTGCTGGCGCGATGGGGAGCGCGTCGGTGCTGCCGGCGCTTTCGACGCGCGGTGCGGAGGAGTCGGAGCCTGGTTTCATCGGGATCGCTAGGTTGATGCGGCGCAGCATAGCGGGCGCCGATCATGCAGACAATTCGCGCCGTGGCGCGAGCCATGAAAATACGCACAGTCCGCACGTGCGAGCGAGTCTCCGTCTGCATGCAAGGTGTCGCAGAGTCCGCGCGCAGTGCGCAAGGCGGCGACGGTGGATCGACTCACGCCGCGAAGACTACTGCGGTCGTCGATCGCGCGGCAGATGATTGACCAGGAACTCCATCTGGTCGGCGAGGATGTTGCGGTTGGACAGGATCAGGTGCTCGACCCAGCTCGGGCGATACGGGATCGCGAGCAGAGGCATCATGGCCTGTTGCGGCGTGCGGCTGCCTTTTTTTACATTGCACGACCAGCATGCCGTCACCACGTTGGCCCAGATGTCGAGGCCGCCCTTCGACACCGGCATGACGTGATCGCGGGTCAACTCGCCTCGATGGAAATGGTTGCCGCAATACAGACACAGCATGCGATCGCGCGCGAATAGCGATGCATTGGTCAGCGCAGGAGCGGGATCGAATGCCGCGGGCCGCGCATGGCCGGTGCTGGCGACGATCGGATGCAGGCGCAGCAGGCTCTGCTCGCCAGTCACGCGATTCATGCCGCCATGGATGGTCAGGCAATGATCGCCCAAGGTCCATGCAACGGCGCCGCGAACATACAAACCAACCGCGTCCTGCCAGCTCATCCAGTCGAGGATGCGCCCGCTTGAGTCCAGGGACAGGACGCGGGTGTTGTGGATGTCGCCGGAAGCGTTGACTTCCGAAAGCATGTGACCTCCGTTCTCGAACGAGAAAAGTGGTACCGCGAACGCCTCAATGAGGCGACCGCTGCGCAGCATAGAACAAAAAGTTTGGCGTTGGGACAAAGAAGCGGTTGAGCGCCGCTCTGACGCTCGTTTCGTTCCCGCACTCGTCAGCCGAATTGCTCGTCCGGCATGTCGACCAGATTGGCCGCACCGCTCCTCATTGCGGCCGCGTGTGCGTGGATGCGCGGCAGGATGCGCGCGAAATAGAAACGTGCGGTGTGACGCTTGGCTTCGCGGAAAGCGCTCGGCTGCGATGATGCGTCGGCTGCGACCACGCTGCGTGCCCACAAGTACGCGTACGCGATGTAGCCGGAATAGAACAAATAATCGTAAGCGGCCGCGCCCATTTCGTCCGGATTTGCCATCGCGCGTTTGCCAAGTTCGAGGGTCAGTTCGCTCCAGGCTTTCGCAGCCACGCCAAGCGGGCCGATGAATTCGGCGAGCGCGGCGTCGTTTGCGTGGGCGGCGCAGAACGTGCCGATTTCGGCCAGG
>JBDTWV010000026.1:0-11801 GCA_040006495.1 Dokdonella sp. | reverse complement strand
GATTGGTAATACGCGTGCGGCGCAGTTCGATGTCATCTTCCGGCGAGACCACGATCTCGGTGTGCGCGTCGAGCAGATCGGTTCGATAGCGGAATTCGACGCGCGCATCGGTGAATACCGCCTCGTAGCTGTCGTACTTCGCCAGGGTTGGATGAAATGTGGTTGACCAGACGCGGCCGCTGTCGATGTCGCGCAGATAGCCGTACATGCCCCACGCATCTCGCGTCACGTCCTCGCGCCAACGCGTGAGTGCGAGATGGTGCCAGCGGCTGTAGCCGCTGCCGGCTGCGGTGACCATCACGTGGTAGCGCCCATTCGACAGCAATTGCATCGCGGGCCTGCGCGTGTCGGCCTTGTGGAATACACGCAACGGAATTTGTGGCTGTTCAGTGCCGCTGCGCACGTCGACAATTTCCGGATCGATCGTCCATTCACTGGACGAACGCGGCACACGCTCCTGCAGCAGCAACAACGTGGCGTTGAATTGCGGATGGCTTGCAAAGCGGCGCTGCATTGGGCGATCCAGCAATGCGTGCCCGGCCGCGAGCAGACTCATGCCTTGATGATGAGCCATGAACGAGCGCACCACGTCGTGGGTAGCGCCCGGTTGCTGGCGCGTCGGCGTGTAGTCGATCGCCTCGTAGAAGCCAACATCGGTGAGCCAGCCGCGACGCGCCATTTCGCCCAGGTTATCCGCTGCCTCGCGCGGCACTACGGTCAGCGCTAGCGCGCAGGCATACGGCGCGATCACCAGTTCTTGCGAAAGACCGCGCTGCAGGCCGAGACCAGGCACGCCGAATGCGCGGTACTGATAGTTCTGTGACGCATCGGTCAGGTTGTATCCGGATTCGGAAATGCCCCATGGCACATTGTGTTGTTTCGCATACGCGATCTGCCGTGCGACTGCGGCTTGGCAAGTTTGCGCAAGCAACGAACCGGGGAACGCGGGCATCACCAGCAGCGGCATCAGGTACTCGAACATCGAGCCGCTCCACGACAGCAGAGTCGGTTCGCCTTCGCGCGCGGTCAGCAGGCGGCCGAGCGCAAACCAGCTTTCCTGTGGAACCTGCCCGTAGGCGATCGCCGCGAACACACCGAGTCGCACTTCGGAGGCGAGCAGATCGTAGTAGCCGAGATCGCGTTGGCCTTCGCTCACGTTGTAGCCGATCGCGAACAGATGACGTTTCGCGTCGTACAGGAATCGATAATCGACATTGCCGAGATCGTTGCACGCATCTGCCAATCGTCCGATCTCGCGCAGGCACGCTTGCGCGCGAGTGGCTATGTCCGCATTGATCCCGCGCGCAATATCGGCGGTATCGGTTCGCGCCAGTTGCGCGAGGGTTGGGATGCGCACGAACGCGTCCGAAGCGGCTTCGGGCGAACGTTCCGGAACCCAGCCGGCGAGATCCTCGATTGCGGTGCGGCATTCACGGGCGAAGGTCTGCATCGCGCCAGCCACGGCGACGGTTGCGGTTGTTGCGTGGGCGGCGGCTGCGACCTCCACCAGTTGGTTCAGCCGGCGCAGTTGGCCACGAACGGCCGCGATGGTTTGCGGCGGTTCGCGCTCGATATCGGCGAACGCAGCTTGCACATCGCGCAGCGCCGCGCTGTCTCCTTCCGCCCAGTGGCTGCTGACCATGTCGAACGTGTCGGCGAGGCCGGCGAAGAGGCGCGGATTGACCACCGGCGCATGGACCAGTTGCAGCAATCCTTCACGAAACACCTGCAGATGTCCGGCGAGGTTGCCGCTGTCGACGGTCGAAATGTATTGCGGCTGCAGCGGTTGCAACGTGGTGGTGTCATACCAGTTGTAGAAGTGGCCGCGGTAGCGTTCCATTTTCTGCAATGTTGCGAACGTCAACGCGCTGCGTTCAAGCAACTGGTTGATGCCGATATAGCCGAGGTCCCACGCGCTCAAGTTCGCCAGCAGGTACAGGCCGATATTGGTCGGCGAGGTGCGGTGCGCAGTCTTGGCGATCGGCTGTTCTTGATGGTTGTCCGGCGGCAGCCAGTGTTCTTCAGCGCTGACAAAGCGTTCGAAAAATCCCCACGTGCGTCGCGCGACGCCGCGGACGAACTTTGTCTGTGGCTGGTCCAGCGTTGCCGATTCCTGGGTCGGCGAGCGCGCCAACCAGCGTTCGATAAATGGGGCGACGAACCACAGCAGAAGCCATGGCAGCGCAACTGGCAATGCGATGGATCGCTCGATCGCGAGATACATGCCGATACCGACCGCGACCGGCGTGCAAATCCACAGGACTGGAAGTGATGCCACCCAGCGGTTTCCCTGACTACGTTCGGCCGCGTGCGACGCGACCCACTGCAGCAGATGCCGATGCGAGACATGCACGCGCCAGCCAGTGCGCACGATGGCACCGAGGTTCGACAGCGCATCACGCGGCAGGCACGCGACCTCGAACAGGAGTTGCGCGAGGCGCTGGCGCAGATCGCGCATCGTCAGCAGCAGGTGACGGCCGAGCGTCATGTCAGGTGCCTTGCGCACCAGTGCCAGGATGACGTCGATGAGCATCGGCAGGAGCAGGATTTCCAGCGCGAGCAAGGTCCAGAACTGCGGCCGCCCCAGCGCACACCAGCCAAGCAGCAATACGCTCAGCAGCGCCGCGGGAAACAGGCTGCGACGCAGGTTGTCGAAGATTTTCCACAGCGAAAGCCCGGACAAGGGATTGGACTCTCGCTTGCCATTTGTGAGCGGGACGCGCGAGAACAGCCATTCTGCGATCTGCCAGTCGCCGCGGATCCAGCGCTGCCTGCGCTTCGCGTCGAGCCGATAGTTCTGCGGGTAGCGTTCGTACAATTCGATTTCGGTCACCAGGCCGGAGCGCGCGTAGCAGCCTTCGAGCAGGTCGTGACTGAGAATCCGGCTGAGTGGGAAGCGCCCGTCGAGCACGTGTTCGAACGCATCGATGTCGTAGATACCCTTGCCGGTGAAGGAGCCTTCGCCGAACAGGTCCTGATAGGTATTGGATACCGCGCGCGTGTAGGGGTCGAGACCCGGATCGCCGCCGAAAAGCCGGGCGTAGCGCGAGGTCTGATCTGCGGCGAAGCTGGTGCCGATGCGCGGTTGCAGGATGCCGTACCCGGCAACAACGCGACGCAGCGCGGTATCCATGCGCGGGCGATTGAGCGGATGCTCCATCGTAGCGATCAGTTGGCGCGCCGTATCGCGTGGCAATTGCGTGTCGGAATCCAGTGTGATCACGTAGCGCGTCGAAAGCAGCTGCGCAACATCGCCAATGAGACAGGAAAAGTGCTCCAGGCCGTGACCGCGCAGCAGTGCGTTCATCTCGCCGAGTTTGCCGCGTTTGCGTTCGAATCCGATCCAGCTGCGTTCGCTGGCGCACCAGCGGCGCGGCCGGTGCAGCAGGAAGAAAACGTCTGGGCCAGCGTCGGCGTACAAGCTATTGAGTTTTGCTATGCCCGCGCAGGCGATGTCGAGGATCGTGGCATCCGAGGGCTTTTCCGCTTCGCTCCAGTCGCTGAAATCGGTCAGCAGCGCGAAACGGATATGCGCGTCGCGATTGGCGAGAAAGCGGATTTCAAGTTCATCGACGAGGTCGACCGCATCCGCTTCGCTGCCGAGCAAGGTTGGCACCACGACCAGGGTTTGCGCTCCGGCTGGCACGCCGCTACGAAAATCCATGCGCGGCAGGGGTTGTGGCGTGACCGCCGTGGCGGCGATCTGGTTGACCAGCGCGACGGCGAGTTGGCTGAGCGCGACGATCGCGCAGAATGCCGCGACGACGGCCAGTGCGGGCGCGTGGCCATGGTGTAACAATTGGAATACGGTTGGCAGCGCGAGCAGCGCGCCCATCAGCAGCAAGGCAACGAAATAGGCGGGAAACGGCACGTTGCGCGCGCGTATCCGCGCGAAGCGGCGCTTCACTCCACAGCGCTTCTCCAGCGTTGTCACGCCCGCGTCGATCAGGTAATAACCGACATGACGCCGTAGCGCAGGTGCATCGGTGCTGTCCGAGGCTTCCTGTGCAATTGCGATGGCGCAACGTGCCACGTCGGTTTCTGTCCGCGCCGACTTGCGCGCGAGCTTTTCCACAACATGCCGGTAGGTGTCGCGGGTCGCGAAATCCATCTGCGCATAGATGCCGGCCGGGTCGGTGCGCAGTACACGCTCCATATGGCTCGCGGTTTCGACGAACTCGCGCCAGTCGATCGCTTCGAGCAGGCGTAGGCTGCCGATGCTGTTGCTGATCGACACCTGATCGGCGGCTTCTTCCTGGTTGGTCGCCCGGACGAGTTGGTCGATGGTGAGGCCCGCTTCCTGCAGGCGGTCTTCTATCCATGTGATCGGCAGGGTCAACGCGGCGCTGTGCCCCTGCAGGCGGCGCACCAGTTCGGCGATGAACGCGCCGCGCAGCGGCGGTTGCGAACGCGCCATGTCGGATACGATCAGGATCAAGCTCTTGGGGTCGTTCTCGACGACCTCGATCATCGCGTCGGCCCAGTGCGCGGCGAGATTGCGGTAGCGCCGATCGCTGCGAACCCGGAACGCGACGCGGCGCAGGTTCTCAATCAAGGCAAGACGCAGCATGATCGGGATTGCCCACAATTCGCCGAGCGCGAGAGGCTGGATCTCCTGGTAGGCGCGTACAAAGCGGCTGACAGTGTCCTGGTCGACGCGGCCGTCGCCGTGCGATATCGCATTCAGCGCGATGTCATAGACGCGCGGTAATCCGGCCGATGCGCCACGCTGCAGGCGCGGCAATTCCCAGCTGTAGCGTTCCGGAAAATGCAGTCGGGCGGTGCGAATCTGGTCGTCGATCAGGTACAGGTTGTCGAGCAGCCATTCGCCCGCGGGCGTGATCCGGTGCCCGGCCTTGATCGCATTTGCGAGCAGCGCACAACTGCCGCGTAAAACGTCTTCATTATCGGTCAGGCGTTGCAGCAGGCTGTCGGAACTTTTGCCAGGCGCGATCGTGTGTTCGCCAGCAATAAACCGCCCGTGTTCTTCCATCTGCTCCGAGCTGAGCAGCTCGGCGCGCAGGGGAGCATCACCCTCGATGCCGTTGTCGTCGATCGTCAGGCCACGACCGGCATTCGTAGGCCACACAGCAAACGATCGACGGGACGTTGGCACGAAAACTCCAGTTGCAAATGGATCGGCACAAGCCGACAAACCTCATCGGAATGAGGCATGGCGGCACATGAATCAGCGCTGTTCGAAGACGGCCTGCATGGAGCGATCGCAATACCGGCGAACCACCACATGCACGCGTTTCACATCGATGCGATCAGGTCAGGTCGGTTCGGTGCCGTTGGCCAGATGGCTCTTGCGGAACCCATACAGATAATAGACCACCAGTCCGATGACGGCCCAGCCGAGGAACAGGCTAATCGTGTAAAGCGAAAGGTTTACGAACAACAACACGCAACCGAGGATGGCGAGCGGGCAGACCACCCAGACCAGCGGGGTACGGAAAGGCCGAGCGCGTGCAGGCTGCTTGACGCGCAGGATCATCACCCCAAGGGACACCATCATGAACGCAAACAGAGTTCCCGAATTGGAGATGTCGGCGAGGATGCCGACCGGGAACATCGCCGAAAACAGCGATACCGCAACTCCAGTGATAATCGTAACCACGTGCGGCGTGTGGAAGCGCGGATGAATCTTCGACAGAAAATTCGGTAGCAGGCCATCGCGCGACATCACGAAGAAGATGCGAGTCTGGCCGAAGATCATCATCAGGATGACGGAGGGCAATGCCAGCGCAGCAGCGAGACCGATCAGGTTGCCCATGCTGGCGAACCCGAGCATGCGCAGGACTTGGGCAAGTGGATCCTTGCTGCAAACGAGTGTTTCGGCGGCATTGTGGCAGGCGGCGGCGAATTCGGGACTCCCGGTCGGGAGTGCCAGGCCATCAGGCCCCATCATAGGCTGAGAGCCAACTGCACCGACCGCGGCGTAGCCCACCAGCAGGTAGAAGACCGTGCAGACCGCGAGCGACCCGATCAGCGCGATCGGAATATTTCGATTCGGATTCTTGGTTTCTTCCGCAGCTGTTGAAACAGCATCGAAGCCAACGTAGGCGAAGAAGATCGAAGCCGCAGCGCCGAGTACGCCGATGCCACCCATGGGGCTGCCCCAGCCGGACGGGAAGAATGGATGGAAATTGACATCCTTGACCGCCGGCATCGCGACCGCGATGAACGCCACCAAGGCAACAATCTTGATGCTGACCAGCACCGCATTGACACGCGCGCTCTTCGACGTACCCAACACGAGTAGCGCGGTAATCGCCAGCGAGATCAAGAAGGCAAGCAGGTTGAATGCGCCTCCGGCATAGGGTCCCGTTCGCAAGGCCATCGGCAATTCGTGGCCTGCGCTCACCAGTAGTCCATTCATGTATCCGGACCAGCCAACCGCGACTGCGCCAGCGGCGACGGCGTATTCGAGCACCAGCGCCCAACCCACGACCCAGGCGAGGCTCTCTCCGAGCACGCCGTAGGTGTAGGTGTACGCAGAACCCGATACCGGAATCATCGAGGCCAATTCCGCATACGCGAGTGCGGCCAGAGCGCAGACCAGGGCAGCGATGACGAACGAGACCATCATGGCAGGGCCGGCTTTCTGGCCCGCCTCGGCGGTCAGCACGAAAATACCCGTGCCGATGATCGCACCGATCCCGAGCAGGGTGAGCTGGAACGGCCCCAGCTGGCGGGTCAGGCCTTTCTTTTCCGCTGTGGCCAGAATCTGGTCAAGCGGCTTCACACGCTGAAAAAGCATCGATGATCCCCTGGAAAGTGCGTTTCTGGTTAGGGTGGAAACGCGGGTGCCGGTGCGGCAGCCGTTGCAACGTCTCGCCGGAACCTTAACCTAGGGTCATGAGGCGCACAAGCGCCGCAGTTGGATCGCAAGCGAGTGCCGTGCATGCCGCATAAATCGGGACCCGTGACGTTGAATGAGGCACTGGCGTGCGCGTTCGATGGCTACGCAAATGCATTTCCGCAGGAGGCTGCGACGGCAGCCCTGTTTCGGCGTTTTCTCGAATCATCCCCGCAGGCGTTTCAGCGCAGCCACCAGATTGGCCATTTCACCGGTTCGGCATGGCTGGTCAGCGCCGACGGCGAGCGCGTGCTGCTGACCCATCACCGCAAACTCGACCGCTGGCTGCAGCTGGGTGGGCATGCGGATGGCGATACCGACTTGGCGCGTGTCGCATTGCGCGAGGCCGAGGAGGAATCGGGTCTGCGCGATCTGGTTGGCGAGACCGCAGTATTCGATCTCGATCGCCACACCATTCCGGCGCGTGGCGAGGAGCCTGAGCACTGGCACTACGACTTGCGTTACGTTGTACGCGCAACTGTCAGCGAAGCATTCACGCTCAGCGCCGAATCGCATGCACTTGCCTGGCGCACTATCGTCCAGCTTGCCGAAGGCGGCGATGTCGACAGATCAATACGGCGCATGGCCCGCAAATGGCTGATGCGTCGGTTCCCGAAATAGTTGCCTCCACAAATTGCTTGCTTCTATCGCGTATTGGACGAAACTACATCGAGCGAGGTTCCATGTTGCGGGTAACTGGAGGGAGTCGTGGGCAATCGATTCACGGGCGTGGCGACGATCAAAACGGGCATCTTCCTTTCCGGCGCCATCATGGCGGCCGCCTTGGCGCAAGCGCACGATGGCGACTACTACAATGCGTTCGGCGATCGCGGACGTGCGCAGTACGGTTTCGCGCCATCACTGGACATCGCGACTGGCTTCGTCAACTTCGTCGACCTCGTCGTGCAGCCGGACGGCAAGGTGCTGGTGTCTGCCACAGTGGACAACAAGGTGGCAACGACACCTTCCACGGACATGGGCCTGTTGCGCCTCAATGCGAACGGCACCTTGGATACGGGTTTCGGTAGCCAAGGCCAGATCATCATCCCGTTCGATCTCGGTGGAAGCAACAACGACGCTGCAAGCAGCATCCTTTTGCAGCCGAATGGTCGCATCGTGCTGTGCGGCACGGCTGCCGGCGACGAAACCACCGGCGGTGGATCCGACTTCGCCATCGCGCGCGTGCTGGCCAACGGTGCGCCGGACACGCAGTTCAGCGGCGATGGCAAGCAGACGATCGCCTTTGATCTCGGCCCCGCTGGCAGTCGCGACGATACCGCCGTGCGCTGTTCACTTCAGGGTGACGGGAAGATCGTGGCCGCCGGCAGTGCTGCTTATGCTTCCGCTGGTTCGGCGCGCATGGCTGTCGCACGACTGAATGTCGATGGGTCGCGCGATACGACCTTCAACGGCACAGGTACCGCAACGGTCGATTTCGGCACGGGCTTCGCCATGTCGAATGCGTTCAGCGTGAAATCACTGTCGAACAATTCGAGCCTGCTTGTCGGCGGCGCCTCGGGCACTGGAGGCAACAAATGGGCGTTCGCGCGACTCGACGCCAGCGGGCAACTCGATACGACCTACGGCAACGGTGGCATCGTGTTGTTCGATCCTTCCGTCGCTGGCTATGCCGCTTTCGAAGCACTCGATGCGTATTTATTACCTGACAATTCGGCGATTGCGGTCGGCGTGATGTTGCTGAGTTCGTCGATGTCGAACTTCGACTTCGGAATCTACAAATTCTTGCCAAACGGCAGTCTCGACACCAGCTTCGGCAACGGCGGCGGTCAGATCATCGCATTCGACCTCGGCGGTGGTTTTACTGACGCGCCGGTGAAGATCGTGCGAGATGCGCAAGGTCGCTACCTGATCGGCGGCTTCGCACAGACTAATTCCGCCTATACGATCGGCCTGGTGCGGCTCGATGCAAATGGCCAGCTCGACCCAAGCTTCGGTGTGGGTGGCAAGCTAACCGCCAGCTCCACGGTACCTCTCGGCACTGACTACGGCGATCAGGGCACTAGCGTCGCGCTCGCACCCGACGGCAGCATCTTCGCCGGCAGCATCGCGACCTACAATGCGTCGTCGCATTTGCATGCCGGTGTCGTCAAGCTCGTCGGCGACACGATTTTCGATGATTCATTCGAATTGCACTGAGCCAACGCAGTTCCCCGCGGATTTCGCAGGGCACCCTTGCGCCGACGACGAGGCGATTGCTCGGGCAACGGCCCGATGCGCGCCGATCACGCGCGTCCCGCGAACTCGCCCGTCGTCGTGTTGACGGTGATTTTTTCGCCGGTCGTGATGTATTCGGGGACGACGATTTCGAGGCCGGTCGAGAGCTTTGCCGGCTTCGGTCGCTTGGTCGCGGTGGCTCCCTTCAATTCCGGCGCAGTGTCGATGACTTCCAGCACCACCGATTGCGGCAACAGGACCGCGATCGGGACATCGTCGATCAACTGGATCTGGCAGCCTTCAATGCCCTCGGCGATATAGCCGGCTGCATCGCCGACCACGTTCGCATCGAGGGTGTATTGGGTGTAGTCCTCGGTGTCCATGAACACGAAGGCCTCGCCGTCCATGTACGAATACGTGACTGGGCGGCGCGTGACCTCGGTTTCCTTGAGGTCATCCTCGGCGCCGAGCGACAGATCGAGTTTCTGCGCGCCCGGTACGCTGTACATGATGAAGCGGAACTTGACGTTGCCGCCGCGACCTTGCGGCGAGCTGCGTTCGATGTCGCGGATCTGGTAGACCTTGCCATCGTGCTCGACGACGTTGCCTTTCTTGATTTCGGAAGCTTTCATTGAAGTGCCGGGAATTGGGGTGAGGGAATAGGGAATCGTCAGAGCGGCGTCTACGATCGGGTTCGACGGTGGTCAGGAGTCGAGAACATGGCTGTTCCGATTCCCGATTCCCCCATCGCGATTTCCAGCTATTTCGGCGCAAGCCTGATCGCACCATCGATGCGGATTGTCTCGCCGTTCAAATAGCGGTTGCCGAGGATGAACGCGACCGTGTCGGCGTATTCCTCCGGCTTGCCCAGGCGCGACGGGTAGGGCACCTGTGCGCAAAGCGATTGATAGACCGCTTCGGGCATGCCGTCGACCATCGGGGTGTGGAACACGCCGGGTGCGATCGTCATCACGCGCACGCCGATGCGCGCGAATTCACGCGCCATCGGCAGTGTCATCGCGATCACGCCACCTTTCGATGCGGAATAGGCGGCTTGGCCGATCTGGCCCTCGTAGGCGGCAATCGACGCGGTATTGATGATCACGCCGCGCTCGCCGTCTTCGCCTGGTGCGTTGTGTTGCATCAGATCGGCCGCGGCCTTGGCAACGTTGAAGCTGCCAATCAGGTTGACCGTGACGGTGGTCGCGAACGTTTTCAGCGGCATCGGGCCTTCCTTGCCGAGCACTCGCCCGGCACCGAGGATGCCCGCACAACTCACAACGGTGTTGAGCCCGCCGAGTTTGTCCTGCACGCCTTTCAGCGTCGCGACAACGCCGCTCTCGTCGGTAACGTCGGTACGGAAATAACTGGCCGATACACCCAGTTCCAGAGCGGCCGCGTGGCCTTTCTCGTCATTGACGTCGAGCAGCGCGACCTTGGCGCCGTGGGCGATGAGGTGCTTCGCGACCGCGAAGCCGAGACCGGAGGCGCCGCCGGTGACAACGGCCTTGACCTGATCGAGTTGCATGGACGATCCGCAGCTGAAAGAAGGCTGCGGATTCTAGCAGGGCACCCGGCGCCCGCGCGCTCGGCCTGCGCGCAATGACACGGCCGGTCAAGGTGAGCGCCGATTTGCCAGGTGCACCCACGCTACGGCGCCAATGCATCGGCGTCGAGCACCCACCGAAGTCAGCTCAGGAATCCGAGATCGCCGCTCGCGAAATTCCCGAGGTAGGGGAAGATCGTCGCGAGGTCGCACTCGTTGACGCCGAGCCAACGTGCCAATGTCGCCGAGTACTGGTCGCATGAGGTCGCTGGAATCATCTGGCCGCGTTGCAGGCAATCCGGACCGTTCAGAGTCTGATCCGGAAATATGCCGCCGCTCGCGGCCGGGGTGCCGTACAGGCGGCCGCCGCGTACTGCGCCGCCCATGACGAAGTGGGTGCCGCCCCACGCATGGTCGGTGCCATCGCCATCGGTGTTCAAGGTGCGCGAGAATTCCGACATCGTGAAGGTCGTGACCGAGTCCTGCACACCCAGTTCTGTGGTCGCCTGGTAGAACGCGCCCAGCGCCTGCGAGAGTGTCGTGAACAGTCCGGGTTGGTCTGCCAGCATGTTGTCGTGGGTATCAAAGCCACCGAGCGAGACAAAGAAGATCTGCCGGCGTGCGCTCAGCGCGGTACGCGATGCGATGACCTGCGCAATCATCTGCAGCGCCGACGCAAGCGGATTGTTGGCGGGGAACGTCGTCTGCAATGGCGCGGAGCTGGCCAGCGCATTCGTCATCGCGTTGTAGTAGTCCATCGCGTCGTTGAATGTCGCGTTGTAGGTGCGCGTCAACGGATCGGGATACGCCTGCGCGAGCAAGTCCTTGAGCGCAGCCAGTTGCGCAGCATGCGCGGTGCCGTTGTAGCCGCGCAGTGCGGTCGGTCCGCTGCTAGCGATCGCGTACGGCTGCACATCGAGGCCGGCCTGGAAGCGATTCTGACCGCCCAGCGAGATCGAAATCGGAATCGTCGCGCCCGCATTCAGTACATTCAGGCGATCGGCGACGAGGCCGCCCCAGCCGACGGTGCCATTCGCGCTCGGCTGGCCGTATTGCCATTGCGCCTGCTGATCCGCATGCGAAAACAATTGCGGCGGAACCGGATAACCGGGCTGCAGATATTCGACCTTGTTGGTGGGTTGCAGCACGGTGCCAGTGTTGAGGATGAACGCGCCGTGGCTGGCATCGAACACACTGGCCAGCTCCGGGCAACTCGGA
>JBDTWV010000025.1:0-11825 GCA_040006495.1 Dokdonella sp. | reverse complement strand
AAACACTACGGCGACTTCCTTGCCGGCCTCGGCGGCGGCAAGGATGCGCTGCGCAGCTTCACGTGGACTCAGTTCCTCTAGGACAATTCCGCGCCGGCGCGCGGTCGCGCCGAGCACGAGGCGGCAGTCCGCAAGCGCCTCGGGAAGGTCGGCACTGATGATGGCCGCATCGAGCACGGCATCGGCTCCCGCGGCCAACGCGTTTGCCTCCGGATCAGGAAACGCGTGCGGCGCGACCAGCGCCAGACGGTGCATCCCCATGGTCCGGATCGCGCGCGCAGCCGAACCGATGTTGCCCGGGTGCGAGGTATGCACGAGCACGAAACGCACGCGCGCGAGCACGTCGCGTGCACGATCGGCGGTTTCATCGGGTACGGCTTCACTCATCGACTCGGCTCCAAGGATTCATGTTTGGTTGGCGCGCGGTGATCTGCTAACCTGCGCGCCGTTTGCGCAATCTTCATACTGCGCTCTGTTCTTTCTCAGCCAGCCCACACCATGCCCAGACCAGCCGTCAACGTGGCCGTGCGCGCCGCGCGCGCCGCCGGACAAATCATCCTGCGTTACATGAATCGCCTGGAGAGTCTCGAGGTGATCGAGAAGCAGCGCCACGACTACGTGTCCGAGGTGGACCGGATGGCGGAAACGGAAATCATACGCGAACTCAAACGCGCATTTCCGCGCGATGCGTTTCTCGCGGAAGAATCGGGGCCATCGGGGCCATCGGGGAAATCACGCAACGTCTGGGTCATCGATCCTCTCGACGGCACGCACAATTATCTGCGCGGCTTCCCGCACTTCTGCGTGTCGATTGGCCTTCTCGAAAACGGCGAGCCGACGCTCGGTGTCATCTACGATCCGCTGCGCGACGAGTTGTACACCGCAGACAAGGGCAATGGCGCGTACCTCAACGACCGCCGCCTGCGTGTAGGAAAACGCGATGGCCTCGGCGGCGCGTTGCTGGCGACGGGGTTTCCATTCCGTCAGCGCCGCCATTTGGAAGCGCAATTGGGCATGACTCGTGCACTGTTGGCCGAAGCAGAAGATTTCCGCCGCAGCGGTTCGGCCGCGCTTGATCTGGCCTACGTTGCTGCAGGTCGGCTCGACGGCTACTACGAGATTGGCCTGAAGCCTTGGGACATGGCCGCCGGTTGTGTGCTGGTGCGCGAAGCCGGCGGTCGCTACTGCGACTTCGTCGGACGCGACGGCTTGCCTGAAAGCGGCAATCTGCTCGCTGGCAACGTCTCCGTTGTCAAAGCGATGCTTGCGACAATCTCCCCTGAATTGACGCCACCGCTGGCTCTCTGACGTAATTGCCGCGGAATACTCGCGCGGGCCGCGATGCAACTTTAGGGCTAGCGGCGGGCAGACGCATCTGGTTCGCTGGCGCGCTGCTACCTGCCAACCAACCCATCGCAGCTCAAATGCCGTTGCCGGATCTGCGCAACGGCGCAGTTCGGGTCATCGTCAGGACTTACCCCGCGTATCACCGCTTGCCGCACTAGCGGCTGTATAGCCTCAGGAAAACATGCTGAATTTGTGAGGAGTTCTTGATCGCTCCCAAAGAAAAAGCCCGGCTTGCACCGGGCTTTTTCAGTTTTCACTTATCGAACCGATCTTACTGACCCGGATTCTCGACCTTCAGCTCGGTGCGGCGATTGCGCGCACGGCCTTCCTTCGTTGCATTGGTGTCGATCGGCTGTGTTTCGCCGAAGCCCTTGACCGCAGTGATGCGGCTGGCATCGATACCATGTGCAATCAGGTAGTCGTTGACGATCTGCGCACGACGCTCAGAGAGACCCTGGTTGTACTGTTCGGTGCCGACAGAGTCGGTGTGGCCGTCGAGCTCAACCTTCATGTCCGGGTAGCGCTTCAGCGCGTCGACGGCCTGATCGAGGATCGCGACGGAATCAGCTGTCGGAACCTGCAGGGTCGGCTCGATGTTGTGCTCAGCCTTCTTCGGACGGTCGAACTTGAAGTTCACGCCGCGCAGGTCGATGACGACCTTCTGCGGGCAACCATCAGGTCCGACAACCGTGCCAGCCGGTGTATCCGGGCATTTGTCGTCGCAATCGTTCACACCGTCGTGGTCGCTGTCCATCGTATGGCAGTCGGTCGCAGGCGGCGGCGTAACGGCAGCGGCCGCTGGAGCAGCAGCCATGGCATGACCAAAGCTGTAGACCAGACCAACGCTGACGATGCCGTCAGTGAATCCGCTCGTCGGCTTGTTGACGACGTAGCCAAGCGCGGTAGCGAGATTCTTCTCGGTATTGTTGTCGCGGTCATAACGTGCCGCGATTTCACCACGCAGGGCGAGGCGATCGGACATGTTGTACTGGATACCGGCGCCAACCGTGGCCATCGGATCCCAACCGTTGTTGTTGTAGTTGATCGGTGTGAGCAGCGAACCCGAGTAGGCCGCATGACGCAGCGCGCCGACACCAGCCATGATGTACGGACGCCACTGCGCGCCTTCATCACCGAAGAACCAGCGACCGCTGACGCCGAGACCAACGCTTTCCCACTCGTGACCCGAGCGGAACGAGCTGTTCTTGAAGCTAGCGTTGTTGATCGTGTATTCGAAATCGACGGCCAGATGCGGGTTGACCCACACGCCAGCGCCGATGCCGCCCCAGACGGAGGTGTCCGTCGTACGGGCACTGTCAGGAATATCCGCACCGATGCGCGGAGCGATGTACCAGTTACCGAAATCCTGGGCGGAAGCAGCGGCACTGCCGCCGATGAGCGCCAGGGCGATGAGCGCACTTAGGGCATTACGTTTCATTCAGAGTCTCCTCTCTACGTTTTGGTTTTTTAATGCGTCCGCCCAACCATCGCAGGACGCCCACACTATTCCTAGTCTACGCCAAAATGACGCCGAGGAAACGTGCGCTTAACAACTTAGCACGGGAATGGTAACCGCAGCGGAAGTTTAACGACTTCCTCGTCCCACAGCCACACCGTGTGAAGATGTCGTTAAGGCGCGGCTCAGTCTACCGCTAGCCAGTCCATCAGGCGATGGATCGGCATCGCATCGAACGTTTCACGGTTGTGACTCGCATCAATGATCTGGCGCACCTGCTCTGCGGGCAAATGCGCGGCCAAAGCCGACTCGAACTTGCTCAGCAGCAACGGAATGCCCTCGGCGCGGCGCTTGCGGTGGCCGATCGGGTAGTCGATCGAAACCTTGGCCGTGGCACTGCCGTCCTTGAAGAAGACCTGCACCGAATTGCCTATGTAGCGCTTGTCCGGATCGAAATAGTCTTGCGTGAACTGCGGATTCTCGACCACAACCATGCAATCGCGCAACGCGTCGATGCGCCGGTCGGCGGCGGTTGCGTCGGAATAATCGTCGGCAGTCAGGCGCCCGAAGATCAGCGGCACCGCCACCATGTACTGGATGCAATGGTCGCGGTCAGCGTAGTTTGCCAGCGGGCCGGTCTTGTCGATGATGCGCGCACCGGCTTCCTGGGTCTCGATCACGACCTTGTCGATCTGGTCGATCCTGTCCGCGACTTCTCGATGCAGTCGCATCGCGCACTCGACCGCAGTCTGTGCGTGGAATTCGGCCGGGTAGCTGATCTTGAACAGCACGTTTTCCATCACATAACTGCCGAACGGGCGCTCAAATTCGAACGCTTTGCCCTTGAAGGCGACGTCGTAGAAACCCCAGGTTTTCGTCGTCAACGCGGACGGATAGCCCACTTCTCCCTTGACCGCATCCAGCGCATGCGTGACCGCACGGCGGCAGGCGTCGCCTGCAGCCCAGCTCTTGCGTGGGCCGGTGTTCGGCGCATGGCGGTAGGTGCGCAAGCTCCCATTGTCGATCCAGCTGTTGGAAATCGCGTTGACGATCTCGTCCTTGCCGCCGCCGAGCATCCGGGTCGCCACCGCGGTCGAGGCCAGCCGCACCAAGATCACATGGTCGAGGCCGACCCGATTGAACGAATTTTTCAAGGCATAGCAGCCCTGGATTTCGTGCGCCTTGATCGCCAGTCCAAGCACATCGCGCACGGTCAGCGGCGTGGTGTTTTCGCGTTCCGCCTTGCGCGACAGATAATCAGCAACGGCGAGGATCGCACCGAGGTTGTCGGAGGGATGCCCCCACTCCGCCGCGAGCCAGGTGTCATTGAAGTCGAGCCAGCGCACTTGCACCCCGATGTTGTAGGCGGCCTGCACCGGGTCGAGTTCGAAGTTCGTCCCCGGCACTCGTGCCCCGCCGGCGAGCAACGCGCCCGGTACCAGCGGGCCAAGATGCTTGACGCATTCCGGAAACTTCATCGCCAGCATCGCGCAGGCCAACGAATCGAGCAGCATGTAGCGCGCGGTGTCGTAGGCCTCTTGCGAGTCTATTTGGTAATCGACGACGTAGTCGGCGATGTCGACCATTGGCTGGTCGGGCTGAGGCCGGACGGCCGAGCGGATGTCGTGATTGGACATTGAGTTGTCAGCCATCGTGAAAGAGCCGTCCATTTTGCCAGATTCACGGTGCGCCGCGAGGCCGGATGGCACTGCGTATGGAGAAACAGTTTCCACGGCATTGGGGCCAGAACACCCGCGCCGGAAAAGCACACAGCGTTACGGGTACTTAGATGCAACCACCTTTATGCCCGCGCCACCAGTTGCATCGGTACGGCGACGGTAACGGAAGCGGACAACTTGTCGGGACGCCGCATTCCGGGCATCTTCATGAGACTTATTGAACCGAAGGCAGCCCCGTGCGCTACCCGAACCTGTTCGCCCCGCTCGATCTCGGATTCGTCACCCTGCCTAATCGGGTACTGATGGGCTCGATGCATACCGGCCTCGAAGACCACGCGCGCGACTACGACAAGCTCGCGGCGTATTTCGCCGAACGCGCGCGCGGCGGCGTCGGGCTGATGGTCACCGGCGGCATTGCGCCGAGCATCGAGGGCTGGTTGACCCCATTCGGTGCGCGCCTGTCGATGCCGTGGCACGTCGCGCGCCACCGCAAAGTCACACGCGCTGTGCACGCCGAAGGCGGCCACATCTGCATGCAGATCCTGCACGGCGGGCGCTATTCGTATCACCCGCTGTCGGTGGCGCCGTCGCGGATCAAGTCGCCGATCACGCCATTCACACCGCGCGCGCTGTCCGTGCGCGGGATCGAGCGCACGATCGGCGATTTCGTCAATTGCGCGCGGAAAGCACAGGATGCCGGTTATGACGGCGTTGAGGTGATGGGGTCGGAAGGCTATCTGATCAACGAATTCCTCACTGAGCGCACCAATCGACGCAGCGACGATTGGGGTGGCTCGATCGTCAAGCGCCAGCGTTTCCCGGTTGAGATCGTCAAGCGCATGCGCGGCGCGGTCGGCCGCAACTTCATCATCATCTATCGTCTGTCGATGCTCGACCTGGTCGAGAACGGCCAGAGCTGGGACGAGATCGTCGCGCTGGCAAAGAAGATCGAAGGCGCCGGCGCGACCCTGATCAACACCGGCATCGGCTGGCACGAGGCGCGCATTCCGACCATCGTGACCAGCGTGCCGCGTGCGGCGTTCGCTTGGGTGACGCGGCGCATGAAGGCGGAAGTGTCGATACCGCTGATCACCACCAACCGTATCAACATGCCGGCCGTCGCCGAGCACGTGCTGGCTCGCGGCGACGCCGACATGATCTCGATGGCGCGACCGCTGCTTGCCGATCCGCAATGGGCCAACAAGGCTCGCGAGGATCGCTGTGACGACATCAACACGTGTATCGCCTGCAATCAGGCCTGCCTCGACCATGTGTTCGAGCACAAGCGCGCGACCTGCTTGGTCAATCCGCGCGCATGCTATGAAACGGAATTGCTGATCAAACCGGCAACGACGAAGAAACGCATCGCGGTAATTGGCTCGGGGCCGGCCGGCCTCGCCTGTTCGACCACGCTGGCCGAACGCGGTCACGCGGTGACATTGTTCGAGCAGGCAGACCAGATCGGTGGCCAATTCAACATGGCCAAGCGCATTCCGGGCAAGGAGGAGTTCGCCGAAACATTGCGCTACTTCGGGCGTCGCATCGAACAACTTGGGGTCAACCTGCGTCTCGCCACGTGTGCCACTCCGGAGCTGCTGCGCAAGGGCGGTTTCGACGAAGTCGTGATCGCGACCGGGGTCACACCGCGCTCGGCAAGCATTCCGGGCAGTGAGCACGTCACCGTACTCAGTTACGTCGACGTATTGTGCGGTAACGCACACGTTGGCCCGAAGGTCGCGGTCATCGGCGCCGGTGGTATCGGTTTCGATGTCGCCGAATTCCTCGTCGAAAACGCGCCCTCACCAACGACGGACGTGACCCGCTGGACCCATGAATGGGGCGTCGACATGACGCTGGCCGCTCGCTCTGGCTTGATCAAGCCTGCCCCCGAAGCGCCGGAACGCCAAGTCTGGCTGCTGCAACGCACGCCCGGCAAACCCGGCAAGCGCCTCAACAAGACCAGCGGCTGGGTGCACCGCGCCACGCTCAAGGCCAAGCGCGTGACGATGCTCGGCGGCGTCAGCTATGAGCGCATCGATGCCGACGGCTTGCACGTGCGGATCGGAGGCGAGGCGCAGACACTGCCGGTCGACACGATCGTGATCTGCGCGGGCCAAGAACCCAATCGCGTTCTGCACGCACAATTCGCGGCGTCCGGCATCGCGACGCACCTGATCGGCGGCGCCGATGTCGCAGCTGAACTCGATGCCAAACGCGCGATCGATCAAGGGACGCGGCTTGCGGCCACTCTCTGATGCATGCAGCCCCACACGCCGCCGCGCCACGCAAATTGAGCGGAAAGTGAAACGCTGCGTTCACCTGACGCCCTCAATCAGGCCTTGATACGAGTGCGCACCGACACCACTCCATGGTGGCGCTAATCACTGTCGCCTCAAGGAAACAGCCATGAAACTCTATTACTCACCGGGCGCCTGTTCGCTCGCGGACCACATCGTGCTGGAATGGATCGGCAAACCGTACACGGCCCAAAAAGCCGACCCAGCCTATCGTAAGACACCGGAATTCAAGAAGCTCAATCCGGCTGGCGCCGTACCGGTTTTTGAGCAGGATGGCTGGGCGCTGACCCAGAACGCGGCAATCCTGAATTACCTTGCCGATTCGCACCCCGGCGCAAAGCTTGGCGGCGACGGCACGCCAAAGGGCCGCGCCGAAGTCAATCGCTGGCTCGCCTTCATGAATGCCGACGTGCACCCGACGTTCCATCCGCTGTTCGGCTCCACCGCCTATCTGGATGACGCGAGTGCGATCGAAAAGACCAAGGACGCGGCGCGCACGAAACTGCGTGGCTTGTTCGAACGCGCCAATGCGCAATTGGCCGGCCATGACTGGCTAACCGGCACGCGCTCGATCGCTGATCCGTACTTGTACGTGGTCCTGCGCTGGGCGAAGGCGATGGACATCGATCTCGGCGGCCTCGACAACCTGGCCAGGTTCAGCGCACACATGGAAGGCGACGCTGCGGTGAAAAAAGTCCTGAAAGAAGAAGGGCTCGCCTGACTATCCGCCATACGAACTACAAAAAAAGCCGCGCGATGCGCGGCTTTTTTCTGCCAGTCGTCCGGCCAACCGCTGCGCTTAGCGCTGGTCGATCGGCACGAACTGGAGGTCTTCCGGGCCGGTGTAATTCGCGCTCGGCCGGATGATCTTGCCGTCCACGCGCTGCTCGATCACATGCGCGCTCCAGCCCGAGGTACGTGAGATCACGAACAACGGCGTGAACATCGCGGTCGGCACGCCCATCATGTGATAGCTGACGGCGCTGAACCAGTCGAGGTTCGGGAACATCTTCTTGATCTCCCACATCGTCGATTCGAGGCGATCGGCGATATCGAACATCTGCATGTTGTCCTGTGCGGCGGACAGCTCGCGCGCGACTTCCTTGATCACCTTGTTGCGCGGATCGCTGACCGTGTAGACCGGATGGCCGAAGCCGATCACGACTTCCTTGCGTTCGACGCGTGCACGGATATCGGCCTCGGCCTCGTCCGGCGTGTCATAGCGCTGCTGGATTTCCAGCGCGACTTCATTGGCGCCGCCGTGCTTGGGCCCGCGCAGCGCGCCGATCGCACCTGTGATCGCCGAGTACATATCACTGCCGGTGCCGGCGATAACGCGCGCGGCAAAAGTCGAGGCGTTGAACTCGTGTTCGGCGTACAGGATCAGCGAGGTGTGCATCGCGCGCACCCACAGGTCGCTTGGGCGTTTGCCGTGTAGCAGATGCAGAAAATGGCCGCCGATCGAATCGTCGTCGGTCTCGACTTCGATGCGCTTGCCGTTGACCGCGTAGTGATACCAGTACAGCAGCACTGAGCCGAGCGAAGCCATCAGGCGGTCGGCAATGTCGCGCGCGCCGGCGTGGTTGTGATCATCCTTCTCCGGCATCACGCAGCCTAGCGCGGACACTGCGCTGCGCATCACGTCCATCGGATGCGTCGACGCGGGCAGCTGTTCCAGCACGGCCCTGACCGCCGCTGGAATGCCACGAAGGGACCTGAGCTTCGCCTTGTAGGCCGCGAGTTCGGCGCGATTGGGCAGGTTGCCGTGTACCAGCAGATACGCGATTTCCTCGAACTGGCAGGTTGTTGCGATATCCAGGATGTCGTAGCCGCGGTAATGAAGGTCGTTACCACTGCGACCGACCGTGCAAAGCGCAGTGTTGCCGGCAGCGACGCCGGACAGGGCGACAGACTTTTTCGGTTTGAATGGGACGGCGGCTTCAGTCATGGCTCTCTCCAGTTCGATTTCTTCTTGCGGCGCAGCGAGCGTGTTCCAGTTGCGCGCTGAGCCTAATATGCGGGCGCAGGCTGCTTAGCTGTCCGCGTTGCCGCTCGCAAACAGCGCGTCGAGCTTTTGTTCGTAGCTGTGGTAGCCGAGGAAGTCATACAGCTCGGCACGCGTCTGCAGGGTGTCGATGAGGTTCTTCTGCGTGCCGTCGCGTCGCACGGTCTGGTAAAAATTCAGCGCGGCCTTGTTCATCGCGCGATACGCGCCGCAGCAGTACAGCGCTATATCGACGTTCGCCGATTTCAATTCATCGGTGGTGAAGAACGGCGTCGAACCGAACTCGGTCAGGTTGGCGAGGATTGGCACCTTGACCGCGGCCTTGAAGCGGCGGTAGTCGTCGAGCGTTGTCATCGCTTCGGGGAAGATCATGTCAGCGCCGGCTTCGACGTAGGCCACGGCACGCTCGATCGCACTGTCGATACCCTCGACCGCGGCGGCGTCGGTGCGCGCCATGATCACGAACGAGGCATCGGTGCGCGCATCAACCGCGGATTTCACCCGATCGACCATTTCGCCCACGGGCACCACTTCCTTGCCGGGGCGGTGGCCACAGCGCTTCTGACCGACCTGATCTTCCATGTGCACGGCGGCCACGCCGACGTTGATGAACGAGCGGATCGTGCGACCGATATTGAACGCGCCGCCCCAGCCGGTATCGATATCAACTAGCAGCGGCATCTGTGTCGCATCCACGATTCGGCGCGCGTCGGTGAGCACGTCTTCCATGGTGCTGATGCCAAGGTCCGGCACGCCGAGCGAGTTCGCGGCGACGCCGCCGCCGGACAGGTACAGCGCCTGGTAGCCGACGCGCTTAGCCATCAGGCCCGCGTAGGCGGTGATCGCGCCCATCACCTGCAGTGGCTGTTCTTCGGCAACGGCCGCGCGAAAACGCGCGCCCGGCGATGCGAGCTGGTTCATGTGACCTCCGCGGAAAGTCACCATTTTAGCCGATCGGTGCGATCGACTGGCGTGCAGCATTTGAAACGCATTTGCGCCCGATGAAACCCATCGTGCTGAATCGCGCAGCGCTCGAAGAGCCAACGCTCTCGGCGCATTGTCCGGGTCTTTCCGTTTGCCGCTCCCGCTTGCACCGGAATGAACGGGCTGCGGCGCATCCGCGCGTGACTCGCGCGGCGCGGCCACGTACATTTGACCAGATGAGCAAATCCACACCTCTCGCGACTCGTATCCTCTGGGGCCTGGTCATCGGCATCGTTGCCGCCGTAATCACGCTGGGCATCGGCCAGCTTCATCCGCCCACGCTGGCATTCATGCGCAAAGTATCCAGCGCGGTATTTGATCCGTTCGGACAGGTTTTCCTGCGCCTGCTGTTCTTCGTAGTCATCCCGCTGGTGTTCACCTCACTCGCGTCCGGCGTAACCCAGCTGGGCCGCCTGGACAGGCTTGGTCCATTGGCAGGGCGCACCTTCGCGCTGTTTTTCCTCAACATGCTGATCGGCGTCGCGATCGGGCTGGTGATGATGAATATGCTGCAGCCGGGCCACCATTTGAATCCGCAGGCCACGGCCCAATTGCTGGAGCAGTACGGCAGTGGTACGGAAAACGCCATTCCGGCCAAGGCCGCGCAGTCGGAGATGTCCCTGTCCACGCTGGTGGAAATGTTCATGCCGCGCAACCTGGTCGGAGCGGTCGCCGGAAACAGTCGCGCGGCACTCGGCGACGTGCTGCCCCTGATCGTTTTCGCGATTTTGTTCGGCGCAGCGGCAACCCAGCTCAGCCAGAGGCGGCGAAAGGCCTTGCTGGAAGGCCTCGACACCGTCAGCGAAGTAATGACCCGCATCGTGCATTTCGCACTGGAATTGGCGCCCTATGCGGTGCCGGCCATGATCTACAGCGTGATCGTGAAAGTCGGCCTGGACGTGCTGCTGGCGCTGTCGGTCTTCGTGATCGGCTGCGCGCTCGCGCTGGCGCTGCACCTATTCGGTACCATGTCGTTGTGGATTCGCTTCCTCGCCAAACGCCCACCGCTGGAATTTTTCCGCCAGATCCGGCCGGTGCTGGTCACTGCGTTCTCGACCAGTTCCAGCAACGCAACCTTGCCCACCGCGCTGGCCAGTGCCAGCGAAGATCTGAAGCTGGCGCCGAGTACCTCTGGATTCGTCTTGCCCCTCGGCTCGACCATGAACATGAGCGGGACCGCGCTTTACGAGGGCTGCGTGGTGCTGTTCATCGCACAGGTTTTTGGCATTGAATTGTCACTGGTCCAACAGATCGTCTTGATGCTGCTGGCGGTGCTCAGCGCCGTTGCGGTCGCCGGCATTCCCGGTGGTTCGTTGCCGTTGATTGCCGGCCTTCTCGCAACGTTCGGTGTGCCCCCGGAAGGTATTGGCATCATCATCGGCGTCGATCGCATCCTGGACATGATGCGCACCACCACCAACGTCGGCAGCGACTTGGTTACCGCAACAGTCGTGGACCGACAGATGCGCCGTGCCGAGCGCGAAGAAACGACGGCATGAAGCCGTTTCCGGACGCGCCGCGACTAGACGCATATCCCCAGTGCGTTCTCACGCGATCCGACTCAAATCCGCCTGCGCCGTGCGCGTGCGATTGCTCATCGCTTGCCAGTGCCCAATCGGAGCCGGCACGCCGAGCAAATAGCCTTGGCCGAACTCGCACCCCATGCGCAGCAGTGCGGCGCGCTGCGCCGGTGTCTCGATGCCTTCGGCCACCACCTGGATATTCAGCGCCCGCGCCAACGCCAGGATCGCAGTGACCACCGTTGCCGTAGTCGTATGCAGCCCGGCGTCCAGCGCCTGCACGAACGACCGATCGATCTTGAGCATGCGTAGCGGCAGTGAATGCAGGTAACTGAGCGACGAATAGCCGGTTCCGAAATCGTCGAGTGCGGCGCCGATTCCGAATGAGCGCAGTCGATCGAGCGTCGTGCGCACCTGCTCCGGGTCGTCAAGCAGCGCGCCTTCGGTTACTTCCACGATCACGCGATGCGGTGACAACCCGGTCGCTTCGAGCAGCCGTACCAGGCGCCTGTCGAAATCCGCGTGGCGCAGGTGCAG
>JBDTWV010000024.1:0-12031 GCA_040006495.1 Dokdonella sp. | reverse complement strand
CACCGACACGAAAAAAAAGCGCTCGCTGCCACCTCGCTCGCGGTTTTGCGTTGCCGTCAAAGACGCAGCGGCATGATGACGTGGCGGGTATCGTCGGAATCGGGTTTGCGCACGAGGCAACTCGATTGCCCATCACGCAGGCACAGCAGCACTTCATCGCTGGCGATCGCAGCCAGCGCATCGAGCAGGTAATTGACATTGAAGCCAACACTGAGCTCGGCCACGCTGGTTTTCGCCTCGACCTCGTCAACCGCTTCTTCCTGCTCCGGGTTGTGCGCGACGATCCGTAAACGGTTCGGAGCAACCTCCAGCTTCACGCCACGGTATTTTTCATTGGAAAGAATGGCAGCGCGCTGCAAGGCGGAGCGCAGTTCATCGCGCTGTACGCGCACTTCCTTGTCCGCGCCGATCGGGATGACCGCTTCGTAATCGGGGAAGCGTCCGTCGATCAGTTTGGACGTGAAGGTGACACCGCCACGGCGCACGCGCAGATGGTTGCGCGCGAATTCCAACTCTACGGTGCCGTCACCCGGTTCAAACAAGCCCTGCAGTTCGTTGATGCCCTTGCGCGGCACAATGACCTGACGCGGCGTGGTCACCTGGGTGTTGATCTGCGTTTCAGCCAGCGCGAGACGATGACCGTCCGTCGCCACGCAGCGCAGCACGTGTTCGCGCAGATCAAGCAGCATGCCATTGAGGTAATAGCGCACGTCCTGATGCGCCATCGCGAAGCCGGTTCGATCCATCAGCTCCTTGAGCGTGGCTTCTGGCAACGTTACGCGTTCGACCAGTTCGATATTCTCGACGACTGGAAACTCGCTGGCCGGCAAGGTCGCCAACGTGAAGCGACTGCGGCCGGCGCTGAGCACGACCCGATCCCCGACTTGTTCGAGTTTGATCTTGCAACCATCAGGCAGGGCGCGACAGATATCGAAAAGCTTCCGCGCCGGAATGGTCACCGCACCGGCTTCGAGATCTTCAGCTTCGGTGCGCGCGACCATTTCAACTTCTAGGTCGGTACCGGTTAGTGCAACACCATCCGCATCGACGACGACCAGAAGGTTGGCCAGAACCGGCAACGTCTGTCGCCGTTCGACCACGCCGACAACTTGTTGCAGTCGTTTCAGGAATGCTTCGCGCTGGATGCTGAATCGCATGGTCTGCCGGTCCTGTCTTCAGTTTGTTTGTTTTATATGTGGAACGATTGTTGTTGTAGTGCTTGTGGACAAGCCTATACTTCTCAATATATTCAATTCTATCAATAGCTTGTACACGTATCTCAGTCAGGAGAACGAGCCGTGCGCGCTGTGGGTGACCTGTGGATAATAATCGGGTCAAGCGCACTGCACAGCTTATCCACAGAAATCCCCCGTGTTTCCCGCGATGACGAATTCCGCAGGAATTGATCTACTCGGTCAAAATCCTCAACAACTTTTCCCAATCCTGCCTCAGCTTGCCGTCGGTTTCGCGAAAATCCCGAATGGTCCGGCACGCATGCAGCACGGTCGTATGGTCGCGCCCGCCGAACGCATCACCGATTTCCGGCAAGCTGTGCTCGGTCAATTCCTTGGCCAGCGTCATTGCCATCTGCCGTGGACGCGCGATCGAACGACTGCGCTTCTTCGACAGCATGTCGGCCAAGCGCAGCTGATAGTAGTCTGCCACGACCTTCTGGATACCGGGAATCGTGATTGACTGCGCGTGCACGGTCAGCAGATCACGCAGGGTTTCCTGTGCGAACTCCAGACTGATCCTGCGCCCCTCGAAATTGGCGCGCGCCACCAACGTGTTCAACGCGCCTTCGAGGTCGCGCACGTTCGAGCGCATGCGTTTGGCCATCAAGGTAGCGACTTCTTCAGGCAACTCGACGCCCTTGGCGACGGCCTTGGCCAGCACGATCGCCGCACGCGTCTCGAAATCCGGGGGTTCAATCGCGACGCTCAGGCCCCAACCGAGTCTCGATTTCAGCCGCGGTTCGAGATTGTCGACTTCCTTCGGATAACGGTCGCAAGTCAGGATGATCTGCTGCTTGCCTTCGAACAGCGCATTGAAGGTATGGAAGAACTCTTCCTGCGTCGTGTTCTTGCCGGCAAAAAACTGGATGTCGTCGATCAGAAGCGCATCGACTGTGCGGAAGCGACGCTTGAACTCGTCCATGCCCTTCTGTTGCAGCGCGCGGACCATGCCGCTGACGAATTGCTCCGAGCGCAGATAGAGAATTTTCACATCCGGACGGTTCGCACGCATCAGGTTGCCGGCCGCATGCATCAGGTGCGTCTTGCCCAGACCCGTGCCGCCGTACAACAACAAAGGGTTGTAGGCGCGGCCTGGATTCATCGCGACCTGCGTAGCGGCGGCTTTGCCGAGCTGGTTCGATTTGCCCTCGACGAAATTCTCGAACGTGTAGTTCGGATCGATATTCGGGACGGCCGCCGCGGCTCTCTCGCCCGTGGGTTGCGCTCGGCTGCTCGACTTGGGTGCCGCGCGTGTCGATGCACGTGTACCGACCTGGATGTCGATCGCCACGGCGCCGCTGGCAAGATGTTCCAGCACATCACTGATGCGTTCGAGAAAGCGCTCGCGCACGGTTTCCATCGTGTACGCATTCGGGGCCCACAAAATGAATCCCGACTCGTTTTCGACGACCTGCAGTGGCGCCAGATACGTGTGGATGTCTTGCGCACTGAATTCCGTCTCAAGACGGGACAGACAGCGGCGCCAAAGCTCGCTCATTGGGTGGCCGGACTCCAGAATGTCGGCCACGACCGAGCGGATATCGGCAGGCGGGACAGAAGCGGAAGTCTAGCAGGGAGCCGGCAAGGCCATTGGGTTCAGCGCACTTGAGGCGCGGCGCGCCGAGTACGGACCGAAAAAGGCCGCTGCCCCGGGGTATGACGCAGCCTTCAAACCCCGGTTTTCGGCTTGCCTCAGCATGGGCCACCACTCGGCGGATAGCGCTGTTGTCTACGCGCGGCATCTCCAAGACTTGACGCAGCAGCGCCCGCGCCCTACCATCCGCGCCCTTTTCCCTTAGTCACGGCGCAACCTCCATGGCCACCAAGCGTACCTACCAGCCCAGCAATTTGAAGCGCGCGCGCGACCACGGATTCCGTGCCCGGATGAAGACCCGCGGCGGCCGTGCCGTCATCAACGCGCGTCGCGCCAAGGGTCGCAAGCGCCTCGCCGTCTGACCAAGGCGATTGCAGTGACCGCGCCGGCCGCGTTTCCGCGCGCGGCGCGTCTGCTCAAAGCCAACGATTTCGCGCGACTGCGTGGTATCAGCAAGCGGGTCAGCACCCGGCACTTCAGTGCCGAGGTCGCCACGAACGGGCTCGATGGCCCACGCCTCGGCCTTGCAATCTCCAAACGGGTATCCAAGAAGGCGGTTCGCCGCAATCGCATCAAACGCATCGCGCGCGAGCACTTCCGGCGCATTCGCATCGACCTTCCGGCGGTCGATATCCTGCTGATCGCGCGCACCAGCGCTGATCTGGAGGACAACGCCACGCTGCGCGCGGAATTGGCCACTCTCTACAAGCGCATCGCCACGCTCAATGCAGCGGCACATTGATCGCGTCTTGGTGCATCGGCACAATGCGCGCCTGATCCCGCACCCGTCGTGACCGCACGGCGCTCGCTCTCCATCGTAGTCGGAACCTGCCTCGGCGACACGCACCTCGCGTGGATGCCTGCAAACCGATCGCGATACACCCTTAGCGCCCAAACGATCCTGCCATGAATAGTCCCCGCAATATTCTTCTGATCGCCCTGCTGTTCATCAGTTATCTGCTCTGGATGCAGTGGCAGCAGGACTACAACCACGCACCGGACACGGTCGCCACCAGCGCTTCCTCCACGGTGACGAACGCCACTACGCCGACCGCAGCGCCCGGTGCAGCCAATCCCGAAGTGCCGACGCCATCGACCGCGAACGCCGCACCGAACCCTGCGACAGCCAAGGAAGCCGCGTTGGACGCGCAGGCGCCGGTTGCACATGTCATCGTCACCACCGACGTATTGCGTGTCGAGATGGACCCCCGCGGCGGCAGCGTCGTCGTCGCCGACCTGCTCAAATATCCGCAAACGGAAAAAGCAGGCGCACCGCCGGTGCGCCTGCTTGACGCTCAGGATGCAACGTTCTTCGAGGCGCAAACCGGACTGGTCAGCGGCAATGGCGCCGCGCCGGCGCATGATGCGGTGTTCACGGCAGCGCAGCAGAACTACGCGCTCGCCAGCGGTGCCGACACGCTCGAAGTCCCACTGACCTGGACCGACCCTTCCGGCATCACCGTGCGCAAGGTGTTCGTATTCACGCGCGCCAGCTACGTCGTCGAGCAGCGTCAGGAAATCGACAACCACAGCGCTGCTGCGTGGACCGGCAATGCCTACCGACAACTGCAGCGCGTGCCGCCGATTATCGACACGCACGGCCTCAAGGGTTACAGCAACACGGAGCGCTACAGCTTCGTCGGCGCGGCTTGGTACAGCCCGGCGGACAAATTCCAGAAGCTCAAATTCGACAAGTTTGAAAAGGAGCCACTGTCCAAGAGTTTCGCCGGTGGCTGGGCGGCAATGCTGCAACACTATTTCTTTGCCGCGTGGATTCCGCCGGCCGGCGAAACCAATGACTACGTGACGGCGCTGGTGACGACGAAGGAAGCGCCGCGCTACCTGATCCGTGCGATGACACCGCCGATTACGGTCGCGCCCGGCGCGACCGGCAGCGCGAGTGCTCGCCTGTACATCGGACCGAAACTGCAAAGCACGCTCGATCAAGTCGCACCCGGACTCGCGCTCAGCGTTGACTACGGCATGTTCACCGTCATCTCCGAACCGTTGCACTGGATTCTTAACCAGTTCCACAAACTCACCGGCAATTGGGGCTTCGCGATCATCCTGCTGGTGTTGCTGATCAAGGCGGTATTCTTCAAGTTGAGCGAAACGCAGTACCGCTCGATGGCGAAGATGAAGAAGCTGCAACCGCGCATCGCGGCGCTCAAGGAGCGTCATGGCGACGATCGCCAGAAAATGAACACGGCGATGATGGAGTTGTACCAAAAGGAGAAAGCCAATCCGCTCGCCGGCTGCCTGCCGATGATTGTGCAGATACCGGTGTTCTTCGCGCTGTACTGGGTGCTGCTGGAAAGCGTCGAGCTGCGCCAGGCGCCATTCATCGGCTGGATCCACAACCTGACCGCGCCTGATCCGTACTACGTGTTGCCGATACTCAACGGACTCATCGCGTTCGCGACCCAGCACATGACGCCGACCGCCGGGATGGATCCGACCCAAGCGAAGATGATGAAGTTCATGCCGGTCATCTTCTCGGTGATGTTCGCGTTCTTTCCCGCGGGTCTCGTCTTGTACTACGTGGTCAACAGCGGACTTTCGCTGCTGCAACAATGGATCATCACCCGACGCATGGAAGCGACGGACAAGGCCAAGGCAGTCTGACGCCGCGATGACCCTGCGGACGTAACGCTGCGATGATCGCTCACGTCGACACGATCGCTGCGGTCGCAAGTGCGCCGGGGCCGGGCGGAGTGGGGGTGTTGCGTGTATCGGGTCCACAGGCGAGCGCGTTCGCGCGCACGCTGCTCGGGCGTGCACCGCAGCCGCGCCATGCGCACTACGCCGCGTTTCGCGATCGCAATGCGGCGATTGTCGACCGTGGCCTGCTGCTCTGGTTCCCCGCGCCGCGTTCCTACACCGGCGAAGATGTGCTCGAACTGCAGACGCACGGCAGCCCCGTTGTGCTGCGCCTGCTGCTGGCGCGCCTGATCGAACTCGGCGCGCGGCATGCGCGGCCCGGCGAATTCTCCGAACGCGCGTTCCTCAACGGAAAACTCGATCTTGCCCAAGCCGAAGCCGTTGCCGACCTGATCGCAAGTGGCTCCGAAGCCGCCGCACGCGCGGCGCAGCGCAGCCTTGATGGAGCGTTCTCCGAGCGCGTACATGTGTTGACGGCAGCGGTGATCGCATTGCGCGTCTGGATCGAGGCCGCGATCGATTTCCCGGAGGAAGAAATTGATTTTCTCGCCGCGCCGGAACTGCAGAAGAACCTCGACGCGACGCGCACCCTACTCACCGACCTGCTCGCCGCCGCGCGCCGCGGTGTGCGTCTCGCCGATGGCCTACATGTCGTCATCGTCGGCGCACCGAACGCCGGCAAGTCGAGCCTGCTCAACGCGCTTGCGCAAAGCGAACGCGCAATCGTGACCGAGATCGCCG
The DNA here is from genome assembly GCA_040006495.1 of Dokdonella sp. Lineage (GTDB taxonomy): Bacteria > Pseudomonadota > Gammaproteobacteria > Xanthomonadales > Rhodanobacteraceae > Dokdonella_A. Next base: position 5,800 of record JBDTWV010000024.1, on the reverse strand, counting down.
GCACCACGCGTGACGTGCTGCGCGAGACGATCGACCTCGACGGAATCGCGCTGACCCTGGTTGACACCGCAGGCCTGCGCGAAGCGGGCGACGTCGTCGAACGCGAAGGCATCCGTCGCGCCCGTGCGGAGCTCGCGCGTGCCGACCTGGCATTGCTGGTCAGTGATGCGCACGATAGGCAGGCGAGCACACCAGGCATCGCGCCTTCCGGCGCTCCCACCGACCTATTTGGAGTCGATGAGGTCCCGGCGCATATCGTGCTGCACAACAAGATTGATCTCCGCGCGATAGCAGCGCGCACGGAAATGCGCGAGGGCGTCGCACATGTTTGGCTGTCGACGCGCAGCGGTGCTGGACTGGATCTGCTGATTGCCGAACTCAAGCGCCACGCGGGTTACGGCGAGCAAGCCGAAGGCGCATTCACCGCGCGCGCGCGCCACGTCACCGCGCTGGAACAGGCGCAGCACCATCTCGCCCGCGCCGCGGATGCACTCGGGGTGCAGCGCGCCGGCGAAATCGCTGCCGAGGAACTGCGTGTCGTGCAACAACATCTGGGCGAACTCACGGGTGAATTCAGCTCCGAGGATCTGCTCGGCTCGATTTTCAGTTCGTTCTGCATCGGCAAATAGCCGCGTCTGCATCTGCGCTGAGCGCTTGCGAAGTGCCTGCGCGCCCCCACCAAGAAGTACGGGATCGCGCACACCGGAGACGCTCATGATCGACCTGCACTACTGGCCGACGCCGAATGGTCACAAGATCACGTTGTTCCTCGAAGAGGCAGGCCTCGACTTCACGATCAAGCCGGTCGACATCGGCAAGGGCGAGCAGTTCGAGCCGGCGTTCCTCGCGATTTCGCCGAACAACAAGATGCCGGCGATTGTCGATCACGCGCCGGGGGACGGTGGCGCCCCGATCAGCGTGTTCGAGTCCGGCGCGATCCTGCTCTACCTCGCCAACAAGACTCAACGCTTCATTCCGCAGAACCTGCGCGGCCGTCTCGTTGTAGAGGAATGGTTGTTTTGGCAGATGGCTGGCTTGGGGCCGATGACCGGGCAGTACGGCCATTTCAATGTCTATGCGCCAGAGAAAATTCCTTACGCAATCGAGCGCTACACCAACGAGGCCGAACGCCTGCTCGGTGTGCTCGACATGCAACTCGCGGGGCGTCCATTCATTGCTGGCGACGACTACAGCATCGCCGACATGGCCTGCTATCCATGGATCAATCCGTACACCAAGACACCGCTCGACATGAAGCCGTTCACCGAGGTGCGCCGCTGGCAGGCCGCGATTGCGGCGCGGCCGGCGACGCAGCGTGCGTACGCGAAGGGTATGCACGTGAGTCCGCGCTCGGACCAGCCGATGAGTGAGGAGGAAAAGCGTGTGTTGTTCGGGCAGCGCGCCAGGCCGTGAACGCGATGCGAAAAGCTGGCGGGAATGGTCAAAGTGGTAGCGGCGCAAGCCGCGAAGCTCTTGTCGCAGCGTCGAATTCTCTCTCCAGCCCACCACGGGCCTCCACTCCTAAGTTACGGCGCACTCCTTGTTCGGGCTTCAACCGCTCGCACAAGGGTGCCCACTTGGCCGCGTCGTGCCGCTAAGGTGTAATGACGCCCTCTCTGCGGAGTTCCCTTGCGATCCTTCCTACTCGCCACAATCCTGATACTGAGTCCGCTTGTGCACGCCGAACGTCTGAGCATAGAGCGCATCTTTTCCGACCCCGACCTCAACGGGCCGGGTCCCCGCGCGCTGCAAATCGCACCGGACGGCAGTCGCGTGACCTTCCTGCGTGGGCGCAGCGATGACCAGAACCAACTCGATCTGTGGGCCTACGAGGTCGCCAACGGCAAGACGCAGCGCCTCGTCGACTCGACGGCGATTGGCGAGCAGAAAGAACTGTCGGACACCGAGAAGGCGAGGCGCGAGCGCCAACGCATAGCGCAATTCAAAGGCATCGTGTCATATCGCTGGTCGCCCGACAGCCGCGGATTGCTGTTCAGCGCCGGTGAACGGCTCTGGCTGTACGACCTGCACGCAAAACCCGGCGCGGAACTGCGCGCGTTGACGGCGCAAGGCGTTGAAGTATCGGACGCGAAAGTTTCGCCGAAGGGCGGCTTCGTCTCGTACATCAGCGCACAGAACTTGCACGTGATCAATCTTTCGAGTGGGCGCGACATCGCATTGACCGCGGACGGACGCGGTCCGATCCACAACGGCGAAGCGGAGTTCGTCGCACAGGAAGAGATGGCGCGCAAGACCGGCTGCTGGTGGGCTCCGGACGATTCGGCAATCGCGTTCGAGCGCTATGACGAAACCGGGGTCGACCAGGTCGAGCGCACCGAGGTCTATGCGGATCGCAGCGAGACAATCAGTCAGCGCTATCCCGCCGCGGGTCGCCCGAACGTGACGGTGAAGCTCGGTCTGGTCAAGCCGCAAGGTGGTGCCGCGCGCTGGATTGACCTTGGTTCCAACGCCGATATCTATCTTGCGCGCGTCACCTGGTTGCCTGACTCCAAGCGCGTCAGCTTCCAACGCGAGAGCCGTGACCAGCGCCGCCTAGACCTGATCGCGGTCGATGTCGCGAGCCTGCGACAGCAGACCTTGCTGAGTGAGACCAGCGCTACATGGATCAATCTGCATGACGACCCGCGCTTCCTGAAGAATGAGGACGCGTTCGTCTGGACCACCGAACGCGACGGCTACGCGCATCTGGCCGTGTTCGGCCTGGACGGCAAGCTGCGGCGCACGCTGACCCGCGGTGACTGGGACGTCGACAAGCTGCTCGCGCTTGATGAAAAAAATGGAAAGGTTTACTTCGCTGCTAATCGAGACGACCCGCTCCAAGCCCAGGTCTATGCGGCGCGGCTCGATGGCAGCGATGCGGACAAACCGACGCGGCTGAGCACCGGCGAAGGGTGGCACGATGCGGTGTTCGGCGAAACTGCGAGCGCGTACATCGACACCTATTCCGACCCGGCTACGCCGCCGCAGGTATCGCTGCACGGGGCGGATGGCACTCGAATCGCCTGGATCGAGCAGAACGAACTGAAACCCGGCCATCCGTATTGGCCGTATCGTGACGCTCTGGTGCAGCCGCAATTCGGGCAGCTGAAAAGCGAAGATGGCCAGGCGCTGCACTACCGCGCCTACAAGCCGCTCGGCTTCGATGCGAGCAAGCGCTACCCGGTATTCATGACCTACTACGGCGGCCCCGGCAGCCAGTACGTCAAGCGCAATTGGGGCAACCACTTCGAGCAGTACATGGCCGAGCACGGCTACGTTGTGTTCGCGATGGACAATCGCGGTGCCCCGCGGCGTGGCAGGAAATTCTCCGATGCGATCTTCAAGCAACTCGGCAAACCGGAGATCGCCGATCAGCTCGCCGGCGTCAGGTGGCTGAAATCACAACCATGGGTCGACGCGAACCACATCGGCCTCTTCGGCTGGAGCTACGGCGGTTATCAGACCCTGATGCTGCTCGCGAAAGCGGACGCCCAGTTCGCCGCCGGCGTCGCCGTCGCGCCAGTCACCGACTGGACGCTGTACGACACCCACTACACCGAACGCTATCTCGATACGCCGCAGCACAATCCGCAGGGCTATGAATTGTCCGGTGTGCTGCATTGGCTGGATGGCCTCAAGTCGGACAAGCTGTTGCTCGTGCATGGCATGGCCGACGACAACGTCTTGTTCTCGAACTCGACCAAGCTGATGGCTGACCTGCAGCAGCGCGGCACACAGTTCCGCCTGATGACCTATCCCGGCGCTAAACACGGCCTGTCGACGCCAGCATTGAAGAAACACGTGTATACGATGATCGCGGCCTACTACGACGAGAAACTGAAGCCCGCAATCGGCGAACGACCGAGCTTGAAGTAGCTGGAAACAATGTATGTGGGAGCTGGCAGGCGCGAAGCTTTTGCTCTCTGATTGCGCGAGGAGCATCGCGCCTTACGGCGCTCCCAGCGCTTGCCTGGAGTGGAATGCATGAACCTTCGTGAAAGCTGGGTCCTGTTCGCGCTCGGCTCGGCGTTTTTCGCCGGCCTGACCGCGCTGTTTGGCAAGATCGGCGTCGCAGGCATCAATTCGAACCTGGCGACGTTCATCCGCACCATCGTGATCCTCGTCGTCACCGCGGCGATCCTCAGCTTGCGCGAAGAGTGGCGCCCGAGCGGTCCGATCCAGACCAAGACGTGGATCTTCCTGATTTTGTCGGGTATCGCGACTGGCCTCTCATGGCTGTGCTATTACCGCGCACTGCAGCTCGGTCCGGTCAGCAAGGTCGCGCCAATAGACAAGCTCAGCGTCGTGTTCGCGATTCTTCTCGGCGTTCTGTTCGTCGGTGAGGCCCTCACTTGGCCGATCGCGATCGGCGGTGGTTTGATCGTTGCGGGATCCGTCGTGATGATCGCGTTTTGAAATCGCGATCGATCCGGTGGGAACGGCGGAAGCCGCGACGCTTTTGTCGGGCAATCGCTGCGAGAGCATCGCGACTTCCGTCGCTCCCACGAAAAATTGCCCGCAGGTGCTAAAACCTGCCGCTCTGGTAGTCGCGCATCGCCTCGGCGATTTGCGCCTGCGTGTTCATCACGAACGGGCCATAACGCGCGACCGGCTCGTTGAGCGGCTTGCCGGCGACGACGATCAAGCGGGTCGTCTCATCGCCTGCCGTGATCAGCAATTCCTCGCCGTCGCGTTCGAGCACGGCCAGTTCGTCGCGTGCGATGCGCTGCGCCGCGTCGTTCGGTCCGAGTTCGGCGGCGCCTGCGTAGACATACGCAAACGCATTGTGGCCGGCCGGCACGTCGACCGCGCAGTGCGCACCGCTCGCCAGTTCGAGATCAAGATACAGCGGTTCGACCGCGATTCCGCTGACCGGTCCAACCGCGTCGCCGAAGCGCCCAGCAAGTACGCGGACGCGAATGCCTTCACTGACAACCATGCTCGGTATGCTTTCCGGTGCGATGTCCTGGTAACGCGGCGGGCCCATCTTGTCGCTTGCGGGTAGGTTCACCCAGAGCTGGAAGCCCCACATCAGGCCGTCTTCCTGCTCCGGCATTTCCGAATGCACGATGCCGCGGCCAGCGGTCATCCACTGCACGCTGCCCGGCGTGAGCAATCCGGAGTTGCCCTGGTTGTCCTGGTGGCGCATGCGCCCAGCGAGCATGTATGTGACCGTTTCGAAACCACGATGCGGATGGCTCGGGAAGCCGCCGATGTAGTCGCCCGCGCTGACCGAGCGGAACTCATCGAACAACAGGAACGGATCGAGCATGTCGAGGTCGCGCTGGCCGATCACGCGCGTGAGTTTGACCCCGGCGCCGTCAGAGGTCGGCTGTCCACGCACTACGCGTGCGACTCGACGGGATGTGGGGGTGGTCGCATTCATCACGTACCTTCAGGATCGTCTGCGCTCCAAGATGCGGCTGCCGCACCCGTGTACAAGCGTTCGTGCGTGAACACACAGGATCGCTGTGGTGAACAATCAATAGCCCTTGCGCTGAGCGTTCACGTCCCCGCCTAGGAGCAATGGACGTCTTTGGCTGCCGATTACGATGTTCGTGCAGAGGGAGGCGCCGGCGCGACACTTGCCATCAATGCACCCAATGACCGCCACGGCGGCGCGGCGGCTTGAGGGAGCCATCACCCGCCGGCGCAATTTGTTCTTCAGGCGTGAGCGGATGGTCGTGCCAGTAGTCCGCCACCGCGCTGATCGCCTCAGGAATTTGCGCCAGGCAGTCTTCGTAGTCGTCGTCGCCGAGCGGCGCGAACTCCGAATCGCTTTCGAACACGCCGTCGTCGA
>JBDTWV010000023.1:0-12348 GCA_040006495.1 Dokdonella sp. | reverse complement strand
GTGCGTGCCCATTCGCGCACTTCGGCACCCAGGCCCGCCGGCACGACGGCCTTGCTGCGCAGGCTCCAGAAACGTTCGAGAATGATTGCCAGCGCGAGCGCCGACGCAAGCAGGATCGGGACCATCGCCCAGCCACCGGCCATCAGGAGTTCCAGCACAAGCCCACCTTCGCGCAATTTTGACGAGCGCGCATGATAGCAGCGCCTTCGCAGCGTTCTGCGCAGTGCGTTGCAAGCCACTGCATGCGAGTGTTCAACAGAGCTGCGGCAAGGACCCTGCCGCGCGGATTGCCGGGCAATCGGTGGCTGACAGGTGGCGGGGCGCGAACAAGGAAAGTAGCCCACGATTTTGTGGGAGCGCCGGAAGGCGCGATGCTGTTGCAGGAGCGCCACCAAAGGCATCACGCTTACCGGTGCGCCCCACTGACCGAGATCTGTATCCGTTGGTCTCACCTGAGCAGTGGCACCGCCTACTCCCGCCAATAGCGTCGCTCGCGTACACGCTCTTTCGACACCAAGGTAGGCGGCACGGCGCGCGGAAACGCGACCGTGATCGCGCCGCTGTCCGCCGTATTCAACAGCGAAACGGCCGCGTCCTCATAGCGCTTGACCACTAGGGGATTGGGATGGCCAAAACGGCTGCGCCAGCCCGCCGAGACGAGCGCGATTATCGGCTTCACGGCGGCAATGAATCCTGCACTGGACGATGTCTTGCTGCCGTGATGTGGCACCACCAGCACCAACGGTGTACCGGCGCCGATCTTCGCCGCAACCCAGGACTCGATCCGGCTGCTGATGTCACCGGTCAGCAACATTCGCCCGGCGGCGCCTTCGATGAGGAGGACGCAGGAGCGATCGTTGTCACTGCGCTTGTCCCCACTGCCTAGAGCAGCGGCGTCCGGGCTGAGCACGCTCAAGCGCACGCCGTCCCACATCCACGATTGACCGGCGCGGCACTGGATCGCAGACACCGGCGTGCGGCTCGGCTCGCCGGCATAGCGAATCGCGTCCGGATACGCGATCGCAACCGCCGCTGCTCCGCCGGCGTGATCGTTGTCGCCATGACTGACCATCAGCACGTCGAGATGTCCGATGCCAAGCGCGCGCAGGCTCGGCAATACTGCCGCCTCGCCGAGATCGAAATCCGACGGATAGCGCGCGCCGGCGTCATACACCAGCGCATGGCCATGAGTGCGCACGAACACCGAAAGCCCTTGGCCAACGTCGATCACCATCGCCTCGAACGCCCCCAGCGGCGGCGCTGGTCGATCCGGCCACATCAACGGCAGGAACAGCAATGGAGCCAACGCGCGAGCCGGAATGCCGCGCGGCAGGAACATCCACAAGGCACCGAGCATCGCCAACAACAAAGCCCGAGGCGCGACCTCCGGCAGATACCAATGGGCTCCCGGCCAGGTCGCCATATGCGCGAGCAACCACCACTGGGCATGCGCCAACCAACCAGCGACAACCAGCGCAGGGGTGGCCAATGCCGGCACGCTGAGGAGTCCGAGAATGCCAAGCAGGCACAACGGCACGATCACGAAACTGATCAGTGGCACCGCAATCAGATTCGATAACGCACCGACCAGCGATGCCTCGCCGAAGAACCAGACCGACAGTGGCAGCAGCGAGACCGTCATCACCAGCTGGCCAATACTAAGCTCGCGCAGGAACCCGAGCACGCCATGACCGCGGGTCAGGCACAGCATCAAGAATGCGACGCCGATGAATGAAAGCCAGAACCCGGGTGCAAGCGTCGCCAACGGATCGAACACAAGAACTGCGATCAGCGCCAGAGCCAGCGCGTGCGGTCCGCCGCTGGCGCGCCGGCCAAAGCGGGTCAAGGCGACCACCGCGATCATCACCACCGTGCGCACGGTCGGCAGGCTGCCGCCGGCGAGGATGCCGTACAACACGGCGGTGACCAACGCCGCCGGCGCCTGCGCCACCGGGAATGCAATGCGCAGGCCCAAACGCGGCCATAACCACCACAGCGCATAGACGAGCAGCGCACCTATCCCGGCGGCGACACCGACATGGAAGCCGGAAATCGCAATGAGGTGCGGAATGCCGTTAGCGCGCGCGACTTCCCAGTCATTCTTGTCCAACCCTCGCGTATCGCCGACCGCGAACGCCTGCAGGAGTGCCGCGTCGTGCGGATCGGCAACGCGCTCGGCGATGCCGCGGGAGATGCGCTCGCGCAGGCGGTCGACGCAGATTGGCTTGTCGTCGACATGCCGGTTCGATTCAGCATCGCGCACGTAGCCGACCGCGACGATGCCGCGCTCCAGCGCCTGGCGTTCGGAGTCGAAGCCACCGCGATTGACGAGGCCACGCGGTCGCTTCAGGCGTACGTGCAGTTGCCAACGCGTGCATGCACCGAAAGCGTCCGGCACATCGTTATACCAGGACAAACGCACGCGACCGTGCAGAGGCACCTCGGCGCCATCGAGCTTGACGCGCTCGATACGCAGTGAAAAGCGTGTCGCATCGGGGCGCTGCAACGGCAGGTCATCGATAACGCCAATGATGTCGAAATCGCGGCCTTCTAGATTTCGCGGCAAGCGGTTCTGCAGCGCGATGTCGGCGCGGAACGCACACCACGCGAAACCGATCAGGATGCATGCGAGCAGACGCAATCGCGGCTGCGAGAATGCGGCCAGCGCGACGAAGGCAAGCACTGCGTCGGGCCAGCGAGGCGGCAGCGCCGGCAACGCCTGCACTGCGAGAACACCGAGCAGCAACGCGACCGCGCTGGCGACGCCGACGATTCCTGCGCTACGTTTTCCCTGTTGCGGCTCCTTGCCCATGCTTGGCTTTCCATGTCAGAAAGACGTGCGGCTGATGCGTTTGCGCGCTCCACGCAAGAGCGCCCCTTCCGCCTTCGGCACATTCCCCCGCCGCGCAGGGGAAGGAACGCAAGGCAGCGACGAGCCTTGCTTCACCTTCCATGCGCGCGGAAAGGAGCGCCAAGCAGCGACAAACCTCGCTTCCCCTTCGCCTTCCCCTGCGCAGTGGGAGAAGGGGCCCGACAGGGCGGAAGGGGGCGCTTTCCCGCGTCCAAAAAACCGACTGTTGCTTCAGCCTATGCCGAAGCCGCCACTTTCGGCCGCGCGCACAGCGCACCACCGGACAATTCAAGAATGCGATCCGCACGTGCCGCGAGGCGATGATCGTGGGTGACCAGCACCAACGCGGTACCAATCTCGCGATTGAGCTCCAACATCAACTCGTACACGTGCAGCGCATTCTTTTCATCGAGATTGCCGGTCGGCTCGTCGCCGAGCACACAGGACGGACGCGTGACCAGTGCTCGCGCAACGGCGCAGCGTTGCCGTTCGCCGCCAGAGAGTTCGCCCGGTTTGTGGCCGAGACGCTGCCCAAGACCGACGCGTTCAAGCAGAGCCTGCGCCTGTGTGCGCGCCTCACTGATCGCAGTGCCACGAATCAGTAGCGGCATGCTCACGTTCTCCACTGCGGTGAATTCAGGCAGCAGATGATGGAACTGGTACACGAACCCGAGCGAGCGGTTACGCAACACACCACGCGCGCGCTCGGACAGGCGCGACATGGCCTGTCCATCGACGCTGACTTCACCGGCTGTCGCGACATCCAGGCCGCCGAGGATATGCAGCAGTGTGCTTTTGCCCGTTCCGGACGCACCGATGATCGCCACGCTTTCGCCGCGGTGAACAACCAGGCTCACATCACGCAGCACCTCCGTGCGCAAGTTGCCTTCCTGGTAGGTCTTGGCGACGTTGTCGGCCTTTAGGACAATATCGTTCATGGCTGGGAGTCGAGCATGGGGAATGGGGAATCGCAAGAAAAAAGCCGACAGGTTCCCGCACACGCGAAAGCGGAGGCATCCGGGCAGCTCGCTCTACCCGACCTCAACGCCGCTTTTCGCGATTCCCGGTTACTCATAGCGCAGCGCCGCCGCAGGCTCGGTCTTTGCCGCACGCCGCGCCGGATACAGCGTAGCGACGATGCAAAACAGAAACGCGATGGCCGTGATCCACCCCACATCCGGCCAGTGCAGATCGCTCGGCACCTCGGTGATGTAATAGACGTCCGGGGAAAGAAACACGACGTGGAATGTGGCTTCGATCCATCTTGCGATCGCGACCAGATTGAGCGAAAGGACAACGCCGAACAGCACCCCAAGTGCGATACCGAGCGTTCCGACCAGCGTGCCTTGCACCATGAACACACCCATGATGCTGCGCGGGCTTTGGCCAAGCGTACGCAGGATCGCGATGTCCGCCTGTTTGTCCTGAACCAGCATGACGAGGGTCGAGACGAGATTGAACGCAGCGACGAGCACGATCAGCGAGAGAATCAGGAACATCGCCTTCTTCTCCATGGCGACGGCCTTGAAGAAGTTGCTATGGCCCTGCATCCAGTCGGTCACGCGGTAATACTGGCCGATTTGCGAGTCGAGGCGGCTGCCGATCTCGCGACTGATTGGATAGGCCTGGAACATGTCGTCGAGCTTCAGGCGTATCCCGGTCGGGCCGGCAAGGCGGTAGAGAGTCTGCGCATCCTGCATATCCATCAGCGCGAGCCCCGCGTCGTATTCCTGCATGCCGACAGTGAAGATACCGACCACAGTGAAACGCTTCATACGTGGAATCGCGCCAATCGGCGTGGCACTGAATTCGGGTGCGAACACGGTCACGAAGTCGCCAATCCCGACGCCGAGCGTCATCGCGAGCTCGCCGCCGAGCACAATGCCGAATTTCCCAGGAACCAGATCGCTCAACTTGCCCTTGACCATGTGCGTGTTGGCATCGGAAACCTTGGGTTCCAGATCCGGCACGATGCCGCGGATGATCGCGGCACTGACGCGTGAACCTTGCAACATCGCCTGGCGCTCGACGTAAGGCGCAGCGCCGAGGACATGCGGATTGGCGTCAACCAGCTTGATCGCCGCCGGCCAGTCACGCACGGTTTCATCGATGCCCTCGATCGTCGCATGCGCAACCATGCCGAGGATGCTCTGTTTGAGCTGCTTGTCGAAACCATTCATCACCGAGATAACGGTGATCAGCGCGGTCACACCCACCGCGATGCCCAGGATTGAGACCATCGAGATGAACGAGATGAAATGGTTGCGCCGCTTGGCGCGCGTGTAGCGCAGGCCGATGAAGACTTCGAGAGGACGGAACATGCGCGGTTTTGATCCTTCTGGCGATGCACGACGTGGGTGCGACCGCGAACGCCGGGAAGAGTGCCGCAAGCGGTACGCAGCGGCAAGGACAATCTCGCTAGGCGACGTGTACGATTTCGGCGCGCGCGAGCATCAGCACAAGGCGCCGGCGCGGTTGTGCATCGAGATTGTCCGGAGTCAGCACCACGCGCAGGCGCGAGCGCGAGCCGGTCCTGAACCCCAACACGATCAGCACGCCAAGATGCGCATGCGATTCGAGAACGGCAGCGTGTTCCGTAGCGTTTACATCAAGCAGGACCCAGCCCGAGGCACGGTATGCGATGCGGCAGAACCCCGGATTCCAAAACTGCTTGAGTGCTCGCCCACCCCATGCGATCACAGCGAGTGAACACCCAGCGCAGGCGTAAAGCGGCAACGCGCTTAGCCACGGTGCCACACCAGCTGCGACGCAGAGCAGCGCGCCGGCAATACCAACGGCGCGGGACGGCCGATAGTCAAACGCGATGGTGGGCGCGGATTTCATCGATGATCGGAACGAAACGCGGGTCGGTCGGATCCAGGTGGCCGGTCAGCCAGTCCCACAAATCCGGATCGGTGGAATCCAACAATGCATCGAAATTCATTTGTGTCGTCGAATCCACCGCGCGATAGCGCATGTCCAGCCACCACCCGAGCATTGAGTCCAGTTCTCGGGTTCCACGACGCACACGCCAACGCAGGCGCGAAACCACTACCTCGGTGGGAACGTCTGTCATAGCTTGCGTGATGTCTCGCGCCGCTCCTGCTGTGCAGCAAGACTATCCCGGTAGATGTGCGGAATTGTGCGGTCAAGCCCTTGCCGATTGAAGGTCCAGGAATGCGGCCGCCGTCCAAGCACAACGATCATCAGCAAACCCGACCCCATCCAGATGCGCCACGCGGTCGCCAGCCATCCCCACCAGTCGGATGGGACCGAGATTGCAGGGAATTTTCCGTGCACAGGCCATAGACCTTGGAATAGAAGCACGAAAATAAGCGCCGCGAGCATGCGTCCGTGCCATCGCACTCGTGGAAGCAAGAGGAACCACTCCAACATGCCCATGCTTGCTGCAGCGTGCGCTTCTAGCCGCGCCGTTCGACCAGCAACTTCTTGGTTTCCGCGATCGCCTTGGCCGGATTCAGGCCCTTTGGACAGGTGCGCGTGCAATTCATGATCGTGTGGCAGCGGTACAGCTTGAATGGGTCTTCAAGATCGTCGAGACGCGCACCGGTATCTTCATCGCGCGAATCGACGATCCAGCGGTACGCCTGCAGCAGGATCGCGGGGCCAAGATAGCGATCGCTGTTCCACCAGTAGCTCGGACATGCCGTCGAGCAGCACGCACACAGGATGCATTCGTACAGGCCGTCGAGCTTGGCGCGATCAGCTTTGGACTGCAGGCGTTCGCGATCCGGCGGGGCCGGCGAATGGGTACGTATCCACGGCTTGATCGACGCATACTGGGCATAGAAGTTGGTCAGGTCGCCGACCAAATCCTTGACCACCGGCAGGTGCGGCAGTGGGTATATCTTGACGTCGCCGCCCGAACAGGTGTCGATCGCCTTGGTGCAGGCCAGCGTATTCGTGCCATCGATGTTCATCGCGCACGAGCCGCAGATGCCCTCGCGACACGAGCGCCGGAAGGTCAGCGTTGGGTCGATCTCGTTCTTTATCTTGATGATCGCGTCGAGAACCATCGGCCCGCAGGTACTCATGTCCACGTCATAGGAATCGACACGCGGATTATCGCTATCGTCAGGACTCCAACGATAAACGCGGAACGTACGCACGTTCTTCGCGCCCGACTTCGCCGCAAAGTGATTGCCGGGCTTGATCCTGGAATTCCTGGGAAGGGTTAACTCAGCCATGCGTTTGTCCTGCAAACCGTTGCAGCTTGCGCCGCGATCGCGCCTTGCGGCGCTCCTACAGAAAACTATCGATCAATACACGCGTTTTGCCGGCGGCACAGCCGCAACATCGTTGGTCAGTGGCTGCATATGCACCGGGCGAAAATCGAACGTGCATTTGCCCTTGTCGTCGACGTTGACCAGCGTATGTTTCAGCCAGTTCACGTCGTCTCGATCAGGAAAATCCTCGCGCGCATGCGCGCCACGGCTTTCGTGCCGTTGTTCGGCCGAATTGACCGTTGCCACAGCGTTGTAGAGCAGGTTCTGCAGCTCCAGTGTCTCGATCAGGTCCGAGTTCCAAACCAGCGAGCGGTCAGAAACTTTCACGTCCTGGAACGAAGCAAACACCTGGTCCATCTTGGTGCAACCGTCCCGCAGCGTCTTCTCGGTGCGGAACACCGCGGCGTCGGCCTGCATGGTCCTCTGCATACTCAGGCGGATCTCGGCGGTCGGGGTCGATCCGTTCGCATAGCGCAGTCGATCGAAGTTGGCCAGCGCCTTGTCGCAGATCGACGCCGGCAACTCCTTGTGCGGTTGACCCGGCTTGATCGTCTCCGTGCAGCGATGTGCCACCGCGCGACCGAACACGACCAGGTCGAGCAGCGAATTGGAGCCGAGGCGGTTGCCACCATGCACCGAGACACAGGCCGCCTCGCCGATGGAATACAGGCCAGGCACGACCACATCCGGATCGTCGCCGATCCTGCGCACGACTTCGCCGTGATAATTGGTCGGCACTCCACCCATATTGTAGTGAGCGGTCGGCAGGACCGGGATCGGCCCCTTGGTCACGTCCACACCGGCAAAGATCCGCGCGCTTTCGGAAATGCCTGGCAGCCTCTCATGCAGCACTTCAGCGCCCAGATGCATCAGGTTGAGATGCAGGTGGTCCTTGTGTTCGCCGACGCCGCGTCCCTCGCGAATCTCGATCGTCATCGCGCGGCTGACAACGTCACGCGAGGCGAGATCCTTCGCGTTGGGCGCATAGCGCTCCATGAAGCGCTCGCCCTTCGAGTTGGTCAGATAACCGCCCTCGCCGCGCACACCTTCGGTGATCAGGCAACCCGCACCGTAGATACCGGTCGGATGGAATTGCACGAACTCCATGTCCTGCATCGCCACGCCGGCGCGCAGCGCGAGTCCGCCGCCGTCGCCGGTGCAGGTATGCGCCGAGGTCGCACTGAAGTAGGTGCGCCCGTAGCCGCCAGTGGCGAGCACGACGCCGTGAGAACGGAACAGGTGCAAGGTACCTTCGCTCATATCGAGCGCCAGCACGCCGCGACACACGCCTTCGTCGTCGAAGATCAGGTCCAGCGCGAAGTATTCGATGAAGAAGCGTGCGTCGTGCTTGAGCGACTGCTGGTACAGCGTGTGCAGGATCGCATGGCCGGTGCGGTCGGCCGCGGCGCAGGTGCGCTGCGCGGTGCCCTTGCCGTAGTGCGTGGTCATGCCGCCGAACGGGCGCTGGTAGATCTTGCCCTCGTCGGTGCGCGAGAACGGCACGCCGTAATGCTCGAGCTCAATGACGGCGGCAGCAGCCTCCTTGCACATGTACTCGATTGCGTCCTGATCGCCGAGCCAGTCGCCACCTTTGACGGTGTCGTAGAAATGGAAGCGCCAGTCGTCCTCGCCCATGTTGCCGAGCGCGGCGGCAATGCCGCCCTGTGCCGCGACTGTATGCGAGCGGGTCGGAAAGACCTTGGTGATGCAGGCGGTCGAGAGGCCGGTCGCGGCGAGGCCGAAGGTCGCGCGCAAACCCGCGCCACCCGCACCAATCACGACGATATCGACCTTGTGTTCCTGGATCTTGTAGCTTTCCATCGAATCAATGCCCCAATGCGATGCGGAGAATGGCGAACACGCTCGCAGCGGCGCCGAGGAAACACAGGAACTTGATCGCGATCTGCAACGCGAGCTGCCATCCGTGCGTGTGGACGTAGTCCTCCACCACCACTTGCAGGCCCAGTTGCGCGTGCCAGAACACCGCGATCACGAAAGCCAACATCAATATGGCGTTCCATGGCTGCGCGACCAGCGCATGTGCAGCCGCGTAATCAAGATGCAGCATCTTCAACACGAGCCAGATAAACCATACGCTGAGCAGCGCCAGCGCCAGTGCAGTCAATCGCTGTGCCATGAAGTGCTGCACGCCATGCTTGGCCGAGCCGAGGCCAGTGGCAACTTTCAGCGGTGTGCGATATTGCTCGTTCATACCACGCCTCCCTGCGCAAAAACGAAGGCCCAGAGCAGCGCCGTCAGTGCGAAGCTGCCGATCATCGCGATCCAGCTGTTGCGCACGAATTGTGCAATCGTGAAGCCCATGCCGACATCCTGCAGCAGGTGGCGGATGCCGTTGAGCAGGTGGAACGAGAGCGCCCAGCTCCAGCCGAACAACAAGACCAGGCCCGGCCAAGAGGCGCAAAACGCGCGCACACTGGCAAACGCGTCGGGCCCGGATGCCAGCGCAAGCAGCGCGACACAGAGCAGGATCGTGCCGAATGCCAACGCGACGCCGGTAATGCGATGCACGATCGACGTCACCATCTGGATCTGCCAGCGGTAGATCGTGGTGAAGGGAGACAAGGGACGCGCGCTGGCTGACATGGCTCGCTCGTGCTGACGGGAAATGGGTGCATTACCTCGGCACGATCATCCGCCCAAACTCTGTCGCCCGCGCCATCAGGTGCGGAACAGGCCTATTGCGTGTGGGCATGATGCAGTGCGATGTAAAGGTTAAACCCAGTCGCCGGCTCAAACAACTACATGTGCGTACGGCGGCAACCGCTGGCACCGGGCGCGGGCCAGGCGGATGCTAGAGTGCCCGATGAATTCTTCACGAAACAGCCAATCATGACGGCAGCACTTTGCGCAGCTGAATTGCTGATCCTCGACGGTGCGGATGCCGGGACGTTCGCCCACGCGCAGTTCTGCAATGACGTCAAAACCCTGCGTGTCGGCGCATGGCAATGGAATGCATGGCTCGATCCGCAGGGACGCGTGCGCTGCATCTTCGCGCTGATGCATGTGCAGGCCAACCGACTCGTCGCCTGGCTGCCACTTGGCGGAGCGGCGCCGATACGCGTGGCACTGGCGCGCTACGTGATGCGCTCGAAACTCGAAATCACCATGGCGATATGGACGCTGCATGCGCTCGAAGGGCCGAGCTTGGCGACGGCGATCGCCGCTGCGCAGGTCGTCGCGCACGATGGAGGTTACCTAATGTCGCAGCCGCCAGGCTCCGGCCGTCTCGCCTGGATCGCCCCTGCCGCGACCGGACCGTTTGACTCCGACGCATTGAATCAATGGCGACTAGCCGACATCGACGCAGGACTTCCGTTTCTGGCCCCCGAACTTGACGGCGAATTCGTGGCGCAGGCGCTGGATCTGGAGCGCCTTTGCGCAATCCGCTTCGACAAGGGCTGTTATCCGGGTCAGGAGATCGCGGCACGCCTGCATTTCCGCGGTGGCAACAAACGTCATCTGCGACATGTGCGCGTGCACGGCGAAACACCATTGCCCGGCGCCACGATTGTCGACGCGGAACGTTCCGCAGTCGGACGAATCCTGTACGGCGCTGCAAGCACCGGAAAAGCGAGCAACGCCCTCGCTGTTCTCACGAACGTAACGGAAGATGTCCTCCTGTTCAGCGCGCAGGGCGAACGCATCAACTTGCATTCATGATTGTGTATACAAAACGTATAATGCGCAACGTACATTTGACCTTAAATATACATGAAATAGCTTTATTAACGGGAAGCTGAACAATGAAACACCGACGGGTGACACGCCCCGTTCGATCGCGTACTCTCCGCATCGCCCTGCTCAGTCAGGGCGTTTTTTTGTGTGGTCGCGGCGCACTCTGATGCCACGATAATCACCGCAGCCAGACGGGCGCGGTGTAACAGATGTCGGAACGACTGCCGGGTTGGCAGACAAGACGACAGGCGTTGTTCAGCGCGAACCTCTCGCGCGCACGCCAAGGTTTGACAATCCAACCGATGGTGCGGCACAGACGAAGCAATGTATTGCTCGCCCGGAACATGCGTTGCGCTTGGCAACGACTAGGCGCGGTGTGCTGCCATCGCAAACAGAGGTAGACGACGAATGACATTGGCTTTCTTGTTGTGGCTGGCATCCTCATTGCCGCAGCCTGCCGCGGACCAACTGTGTCTGGCGACAACGGTTTATCTGGAGGCTCGCAGCGAGTCAACGACCGGCCAGATGGCAGTTGCCGAGGTCGCAATGCGACGCCGCGAGTCCGGACATTGGGGCACCACCGTCTGCGATGTCGTGCGTGCGCCACGACAGTTCGCGATGGCAACGACGAACGAAAGCTTCGTCCTGAACAACCCGGTCGCGTGGCGCAAGGCGTGGACGATTGCGGATCGCGCCATCACGATCTGGTCGCTGCCGATCAACCAACGCCACTTCGTGGTTCCGCATGCTGATCATTTCGTTCTTTCGGATTCGGTGTCGCCCGCCTGGATAAAGGGGCCACCGCTCGCAACCATCGGCGCACACAATTTCTATCGCATCAATTGACAATATGACGCAGCAATGGATTGAAAGAAGGGGGGCGTCTCGGACGCCCCCTTTTTCATGCCTGTTGGATCGGATCGGTCGACGCCATTTTGGAAATGCCATCGTTCACGATCGAGGTGGTGGCGGTCCTAGCTTGCGTATCGGCGATCGTCACGGACCATGTCATGGTTCGGGCCGCAACCGTCGCCGGAGCGCTATCGCAAACGTCAAAACGCGTAGTTGCCGGCGAGGTGCTCATCGTGCGTGTAGTAATGATGGAATGCTGAGCTACGCAGCCCTACATTGCGCAAGCGTGCCTGCTTTCAATAACCCAAGTTCGAGGTTGCATTGCGGGTGAACATGCCGACCTCCCCGCTCGGCGCGGAGACGCATTGAGCCGATGTGGACAACCAGCGCGGGATTGCCTAGTGGTCTGGCAGCCATATTTTTCCTTGCCCGCCAAGAAAATCGGGACTGGTCCTTGACCAGTCCCGATATTTAAACTTTGGCCTTCCATGGCTAGGGTTTCAATCATGAGTGCGGCGCTCACGCGCGGCGCAGACGTGGGATTGATCCAGGGGAGGGATGTCCAAACGTTGCAAGTTGATTATCGCGGCGCCGGCCTGAATCATCCCCAACAAACGGAAACTTCATTCCCGCACTGCCGGTCGAAAAGCGGCGAGCAACTCTCTCGCCGAGAAGTCGCCGCTCCGGAGGCCGGTCGCCATC
>JBDTWV010000022.1:0-12634 GCA_040006495.1 Dokdonella sp. | reverse complement strand
ATGGAGTTGGCGGCGGGTCTTGCGGGGACGGCACCCAGCTTTGCAGCATCGGCTTGGTCCGCTACACGCCAACTGGACAACGGGTCACATGGCCAAACGCCGGCCCCAATGGTCGGTTTTCGAATAATTACGTGGTCTATCCCGGGAGCTTTTCGGCTCTCAAGTATCAGTATCTTCGCGATGTAAAGGTGCGTGGCAACTACATAGACGTTTTGGTCGATCAACCGGATGTGGGTCACCCGGCACTGACATTGGGCCACCGCAACGTAAGCATCATCACATTCCGGGACGACGGGTCTTACGTCTCGGAATGGGTTGCGTTTGGCCAAGGATATCAGCCGCAGGACAATGAGGATTTCTACGGCGCTCAGATGATCCAGATGGACGGCACGACTATGATTGTCGCGGCCACGGCATATGATGTAGTTGGGCCATATATTGCGGTCACTCGAGGACAAATCGCAGCAAACGGCCATTTATCCGGAGTTGGCGGTTGGGGAACAGCTTATGGTACGCCACCAAACACCATTCCGCTGAGCTACCTGCACCGCTACTTCGCACCGGGTAGCTATTGCGGCAGCGGGAGTTGCGACGTAACAGCGGGCTACGTGGCGAAGCAAGTCGGCTTTCCTGTGCAAACGGATTTCTATGTCGCCGGTAGCATCCACATTGGTGGAAATAACTGGGATCCGATTGCTCTGAAAGTCTCTTCCGTGGACGGTTCAGAGAAGACTGAGTTCAATAGCACCGGGTGGAGTCGCGCCGTATTCGACGATGCTGGAAGCACGCTCGACGACCGAGCTGCCGGTCTGTATGTCTTCCAAGACGATGTCTATATGGCCGCCCAGGTTTCGCGCAAATGCAGTAACGGCATTGGGTTGGCAAAACTTGACGGTGCTACCGGCGCTAACAACACTGCGTTCGGCGCTGGCGGCAAGATTGTTTTTGGCGGACAGGGAAATAGTCCCATTTGTTTCATTGGCGGGGATATAGATGTGCCATTCTCGATCGCGGCGACAGGTGGCCGGATTGGTATTGCCGGCTATAAAAGCTATAAACCACCAGTAAGTGGTTACCGAGTTGATCCGATGCTTGCGGTTGTCAACGCAGCGAGTGGTCAAGTAATAAGTTTCGATAGCTATCCAGTAACACGCACCGACGGCTCGCGTTATGGCGACGCCATATTGTTCGGAATTTACGGCGGCAATCTACCGACGTCACCTTTCACGGTGGCCGGTTACGGGCGTGACGCGAACGCGGGAAATACTCTGAGCTATGTCACAGGTAAGTTGATCCCCGTTTCAAGCGACCGAATTTTTGCCAATAACTTCGGCAACGGCGACGACCTCTGATCCACTTGGGCTCGCGGCGACGCGGATCAAGGACGATCCGCGCGGTTTTTCGTCGAAGCTATGCCGTTGATTTCAGTCTGTTGAGGAAGATTGCGATGTCGAAGAACCGTGTGATCGTCGGTTGGATGGTATTGCTGATCTTGACTTTGGCAATTAACGCGATCGCCGCGCCGTCAGTCGGCCACCCATTGGTCGGCCGCTACGAAGGTGCCGACCTGGTGGGTCACACGCACTCGGACTTCGACGAGGCCAATCTCATCAATGGACCGATCGTCGGTCCCGCCAGCGGCGAGGACAAGCGCGGTTGGCTGCACGTCGAAGGCGTGAACGATATGTACTACTACCAGCTGCCCGAAGGTCGCTCGTCGCTCGAGGTGCTGCGCAATTACGAGGCGAGCCTGAAGACCAAGGGCTTCGAGACAGTCTTCACCTGCGCAACCTCCAACGGCTCGTGCTATGCGAAGCGTCCGGGCCATAGCGACACGACGGGCCCTTACGATTTCGCCGGCGCGATCGACGCATCGCCCGAGCTGCCACGCCTCAATGGCGACTACATTCGCAACTATTTCGGCACAAACGCGCGCTACCTGCTGGCCAAGCTCGCGCCGCCGCAGGGCGCGGTCTACGCAAGCATCGCGTTCGCGGAAGGCTCGCACGGCAACTTCGTGTTCGTGCGTGTCGTCGAGACCAAGGAAATGGACAGCGGCAAGATCACGTTCGTCGGCGCCGAGCAGATGCAGAAGGCGCTCGCCGACAGCGGGCGCATCAGCCTGTACGGCATCCAGTTCGACTTCGACAAGGACACGCTCAAGCCTGAGTCGAAGCCGACGCTCGACGAGATCGCCAAGGTGCTGCGCGCAGATCCCGGTCTCCGCCTTGGCGTGGTCGGCCATACCGACGCGACGGGTGGGACGGACTACAACCTTGACCTGTCAAAGCGTCGCGCGGCCAACGTGGCCGCGGCGCTGTCTCGGAACTACGCAATTGACGCGTCGCGACTCGCGGCGCGCGGCGCTGGTGCGGCAGAGCCGCTGACGTCCAATGACACCGAGGAAGGCCGCGCTAAAAACCGACGCGTCGAGTTGGTGCGGCATTAAAGGGGGAGGTCCATCGAGCACGCGCCGAGGGGTCGAAGCGCGGCCTCGACCGTTCGTTCGATTCGCGTGCGCAGAGCTAGGGTTACAGTTTGATGATCGGGAGCGACAAGCGCCAGCGACAGGAAGCACGCCGCGTCCGAAACCGCCAGTCGCTATTTCACTGACCAAATCACGAGGATTGCCGGGCACGTGTCCCGTCCTGAGGAGAATCTGCGTGTCCCCCGAGGCATGGTGGTCAAATCATTGGATAAGCCGGGCGTCGAGGCTCAGATGAATGGCGATTCTCCGTTGGCACAAGTCAAAAGTCCGGCCAACCGCTACGCGCGCTCGAATTGAGCTGTGCAGTTTCGACGGTCCAACACCGATGGATGCGCTATTTGGCGTGACCGGGGCAGGAGGCTGTCGATCTGGTCATGCAGAGTCGATCAGCGAAAGCGGCCCGAGCCATACATTCATTTCAGCGCCGACTTGGCGATCCAGAAGTGACTCCGACACAGGAATTGGTGCGGTTGCGGGGCGACTGACAATGGAAATTGTTGTATTGCGGTTGAGGTGGTGCCAGCCGTTCTGCTCGCAGCCTGGTTGAAATTGGGGAAAGCCAATGAGTTCGAGAGAACATGAGGCATTGAACATCCTTCGTGATGCATTGGACACTGCGCCCAGCGAGCGCGCCCGATTCCTCACCGAGCGTTGCCAGGGCGATGCGGCCTTGCGTACTCGTGTCGAGGCAATGCTGCAGCGCATAGCCGTCGCAGAATTGAGCGGCGAGGGTGACGATGACAGCGAGACGCTCGACACCTTGGGTGGACGCAAGAGTTCGCACGACGCCAAATCGGACGATGCTCTCACTGGCACCTTGCTCGGCCCGTTCCGAGTCGCAGAGCAGATCGGTCGCGGCGGCATGGGTGTCGTGTTCCGAGGTGAGCGTGAGTCTGCGGATTTCACCCAAGTCGTCGCAATCAAGCTGATCCGCCGCGGGTTGGATTTTGACGACGTGCACGCGCGGTTCCTGCGCGAGCGACGTATCCTTGCGCGGCTTTCCCACCGCAATCTCGCGCGCTTCATCGACGGCGGCGTGGCGGCTGACGGGCGCCCCTGGTTTGCGCTTGAATTCGTACGTGGGGAGTCGATCACGCGCTGGTGCGATAAGCATCTACTGCCCGTGCGGGCACGCTTGGAGCTATTTCTCGACGTGTGCGCAGCGGTTCAGTACGCGCACACGCGTCTGGTCGTGCATCGCGATCTCAAACCCGGCAACGTGCTAGTTGACGACGAGGGTCACGTGCGTCTGCTCGATTTCGGCGTGGCCGGTCTTCTGGTTGGGGATGGCGACTACGCCGACGGCAACGCACACTCGACCATCAGCGAGCGTCGCGCGATAACCCCGGAATACGCAGCGCCCGAACAGTTGCTCGGTGGCATCGTTGGCATCCCCGCTGACGTGTACGCTTTGGGCGTACTTGCCTATGAACTTGTCGCAGGCGTGTTGCCGTATTCGACTAGTCGCGGTGATCTGGATGCGGTCAAGCAAAGCGTAATCGCTGCATCGCCGCAGGGGCTTGCATCGGGCATCACCAGGCCAGACAGCGTCACGTCAAACATCACGGACACGCGACTCGCGGCGCGCAGGGTCGGACTGAAAGCATATCGACGCCTGGTCCACGGCGATCTCACGCGCATCGTGGAAAAAGCGCTCGCCAAGGAGCCCGAGCGGCGCTATGAAACGGTTCAGGCCTTTGCAGACGACATCAGTCGCTGGCTGGCCGGTGCACCGGTACATGTCACGGGGAATCGACTCGGCTATCGAGTTGGAAAGTTCGTGCAGCGCAATCGACTTGCAGTTGCGTTCGCGAGCATTGCGATCGTCCTGCTGCTTGCTGGCATCGGAGGCGTGCTGTGGAAGTCGCGTGAGGCATTGCGCGAAGCCGAGCGCGCAGGCGCAGTGAAGAGCTTCCTGCTGAGCCTGTTCGACAACAACATACCGGGCGCGGCTACGGATCAAGTGCCAAGTACGCGCGAGCTTCTTGCGCGCGGCGTCGAGCGCGTGCAGGTTGAAATGCTCGACCAGCCGCTGCTGCGCGCGGACATGTTGACGACGCTCGGTCGCATCCACAATCAACTCACGTTGTACGATGCCGCCGAGCCACTGCTGCGCCAGGCGGTGGTTCTGGAAAATGCTTCGGCAAGCGCCGATCCACTGCAGCACGCTGACACGGTGCGCGAACTGGCGCAAACGCTGGTTGAGAAAAGCCAGTACGCTGAAGCGGAAACGTTGTTGCGCGCCGCGCTCGCGCAGGTCGGCGGCCGGGACGTCATGCGCGAGGCGCAGATGCACCAATTGCTGGGCACGGCGCTGGGATTGGATAACCACGCGGATGAGGGCGTGCGCGAGTGCATGACCGCGGTCGATCTATTTCGCGGGATCGAGAAACCTCCCGGAAAGCTGGTCGCCGCTGCGCTGGCTGATCTCGGGTCCACATTGACGCGCGACGGCAAGTTCGAGCAGTCGCTTGCGCCGCAGCGCGAGGCCCTCGAGATCATGCGCCACCTCTACAAAGGCGCGCATGCGGACTCGGCGCTCGTCGCATCGAACATCGGCGTGGCGCTACTCAACCTCGGCCGTTTCGAAGAAGCGGTGCCGGTGTTCGAGGAGGCGATCGCGGTTGATCGAAAGGTTTTTGCGGGGCCACACCAGAGATTGGCGATTCACCTATCCAATCTCGGCGCCGCACTTTCATTTCTATATCGCGTCGACGAAGCTGCTGCAGCACTACGCGAAGGCCTTGAAATTCGTACCAAGCTGTATGGAGCCACGAGTCCCGAAGTCGGAAAAGCGGCAGTCAATCTTTCGAACGTGCTGACCCTGTCGGAGCAGTATGCCGAAGCGGAGAAGGTCGCGAGGATGGGAATCGCTATTTTCCAGAACGCGCCTGGCGAGTGGCGCGTGTGGAGTGCCAGGTCCAAGCACAATCTCGCGTACGCGCTGCTGAAGCAGAATCGAGGGCGCGAAGCGCGCGTTGAGCTAGACGCTGCGCTCGCGCTGTTCCGACAAGTCGAAAAAGACCCCTACAGCATGGCCATCATGGATGCGCGCGCCTTGATCGGCGAAATCGATATCGTCGAAGGACACCTTGAGGAGGCTCGCAGACAGTTCGAGAAGAACCTTGCCGACAGCCTCGCGCATCTGCCGGCCAACAAGCCGCGGCTGCCGAACCGCCATCAGGAGTTGGGTAAGGTGAACTTCCTGCTCGGCGACTATGCGCAGGCGCAACGCAACTACAGCGAAAGCCTGCGCGTCGGCGTTCCAGTGATAGGTGAGCGTAGCCGCATAACGCTGATGTCGCGCATCGGACTGGCGCAAACGCTGGTGAAGCTCGGCGACGCGGACGCAGCACGCGAGCAGCTGACGCTGCTGGAGAGAGTCGTGCAGGGCATGCCGGAAACGGCGCCGCTGCGCCGGCAAGCGAGTGAAGTGCGCGCGTCACTCGATAAATCCGCGACTTCTACACGCTGAGGCGCGCGCAAAGAATGTTAGGCTCGGCCAATAGCGCCGTTGGCTCGACCACGTTTCTACGCGTGTGTGGAGACCGGTGCGCTGGTTGAGTTCCGCGCGGGGAACGGATAGCGATGGTGCAGCAAGATCTAGACTCACTGCGCATCCTGCGTGAAGCACTGGACGCTGGTCCGGGCGAGCGTGATGACTTCGTGTCCTTGCGCTGTGGTGACGACCTAGCCTTGCGCGACCGCGTGGTTTCGCTATTGCGCGGGGTCGACGCCCAGGAGCAGGGTAACGACGGCGCGGACCTTTCGGAGAATGGTTCACCCCAAGACGCCGATATCCTCGACACCGATCGCCTGATCGACACGAAGCTCGGATGCTTCCGCATCGTCGAGCGCATCGGCCGCGGCGGTATGGGGGTCGTCTATCTAGCGGACAGAGAGGACGCTGACTTCGACCAGAAAGTCGCGATCAAGTTGATCCGGCGTGGCTTTGACTTCGACGATATACGGACGCGTTTTCTGCGTGAACGACGCATCCTGGCTGGCCTCTCGCACCCTAACCTCGCGCGCTTTATCGATGGCGGAATCGCCAACGACGGTCGGCCATGGTTCGCTCTTGAATACGTAGACGGCGAGACGATGACGCGGTTTTGCGACCAGCGAAAACTCGACATCCGTGCGCGTATTCGGCTGTTCCTGCATGTCTGTGCGGCCGTCCAATACGCTCACACCCAGCTGATCGTGCACCGCGATCTCAAACCCGGCAACGTACTGGTCGATGCGAGCGGCACCGTGCGTCTGCTCGATTTCGGCATCGCCAAGCTCGTCGACGGAGATAGTGATGCGTTGTCGACGCAGACGATGGCCGGCGCACACGCCGCGCTCACACCTGAGTATGCGGCGCCTGAGCAATTGACTGGCGGCGACGTGGGCATCGCTGCCGACATCTATTCGCTCGGCGTGATCGCATACGAATTGGTCTCAGGGGTATTGCCGCGTGTGATCGACCGTCGCGACCTGGTTGCCGCAGCTCGCGACGTTCGCGAAGTTCCGACCCAACCATTGACCCAGGCCATCACCCGCGGTGAACGTGTGGCGCTACGCCTGGCAGCACGCAGTACCACGGTGCGTGGCTACCGCGCATACGTACGCGGTGATCTTGCCCGCATCGTCGATAAGACCCTGCTCGACGAGCCAAGGCGACGTTATGCCACGGTCCAAGCCTTCGCCGACGATCTGGTGCGCTGGCTCGACGGCATGCCCGTGCATGCGTCCGGGCATCCATTCGGCTATCGGTTGCGCAAGTTCGTCATGCGCAATCGCGTTGCGGTTGGCCTCGGTACATTATTGGTCATGTGCGTTGTTGCTGCCACCGTCGGCATGGGCTGGCAGCTGCACGAGACCAAGCGCCAAGCTGCTGCAGCGCTTCAGATGAAGGACCATGCAGTCGAACTGATTGCCCAGCTCGATAGTGAGGAAACCGGCGCGGCACCACCCACCTTGCTGCATCTGGTCGAGGAAAGCGTAGCCCAGCTCGAGCACCTTCAGCCCGGCAGCCCGCTGCGGCGCGAACTGGCGGCTGATGCCGCGCGCATGCTCAAGCGCGTCAGTCGGCCGGAGCATGCACTTCAAATCGTCGAGCGCGAACTTGGACCGGACCCGGGTCGTGGTGCTCGCACGGATGCCGCCCGCCTGCGTCAGACCGCAGCCTGGGCCGAGGCGTTGCTGTATTGGGACCGGCCTGACGAGGCTTGGGCGTACCTTGCGCGAACCACTGCGCATCCCGGTGATGTGCCGCCGATGCTGCTGGCAGATGCGCTCAGCATTCAGGCCGAGGTCGAAAATTCTACCGGTCGATTTGCGTCGGCGGTTGCCTCGGCGCGACGCGTGCTCGCGATATTTCGACAGTCGTTGCCCGACAGCGATGCGCGCATTGCCGACGCACGCCTCGCGCTGGCTGCGGGGCTGGTCGGTATGCGTGAGAATGCAGCCGGAAGGGCCGAGACCGAACGCGTCCTCGTTGATCTTCCAGTCGCAGATTCGAAGGTACGCAGGTTCGCGCTGACCAAGGCAGCGATGCGCCGCTCGCTATTCGGCGACTTCGAAGCGGCCGAAACGGCCTATGCAGATGGCGCTGCTATGGACAAGCGGATGACCTCGTTCGCGCCGCATCGTTTCGACGAGGCGATGCGAGCGGTGAACCTGTTCGATATGGGAGAGCTCGATCGCGCGCGCGCGCTGATTGAACCGATTCATCGCGCCAACGACACACCAGGTAGTTCGGACACGTGGGAAGCATGGTCGACGGATTGGATCATCGGCGAAATCGCGCTTGCCGAGAGCCGCAACGCAGACGCCGCCGCGTCGTTTGGCCGAGCCGCGACGGCCGCGCGACAGCAGGGCGCGAGCTTCGCCGATTTCGCGCTCTACAACGAGTCGCTCGAAGCGGTCGCGCTGACACTGGACGGTCAGCTTGAGACATCGCTCAACACGCTCGATGCAGCCGATCTGCGTGTTGCAGCGAGGCCGAACTATGCCACCACGATGCGCGCGGTGGCACATGCGGTGTGGCTCGACCGCAGCGGGCGATTTGCCGATGCCGTGCGCGAAGCCGATGGCGCGATCACGGAGATGAACAACGCGTACCAGTCGCCGCTCGGCCTGCGCGAGCAGCTGATGGAGCATCGTGACACGGTGCGTATCCGAATCTGGCAGGCACAGGCCCTGCGCGATGCGGGCGAGCCGGTGCGCGCACTTGCAGTGATCGCGCAGGCGCGTGCGATCGGCGCGAAAACGCTCGGCCCTGCGCATCCCTTCATGCGTGCGCTGGAGGCTAGCGATCACACTTTGCCTGCGACCGTTCGATCGCAGCGGCCAGCTCCGCCCTCGAGGGCATCCGATGCAAGCGCGAAGTCTGCGGAATCCCATCCCGATGCACGCTGATGTCCGCACACGCCGCGGCTTCGCGTAATTCCTGAAGCATCCCACGCGATCATTCGTAGAAGCTTTGCGGCCGAGTCATTCAATGGACAAGAACGAAACCAACGCACTGCAGATCCTGCGCGACGCACTGGACACCGAGCCAGGCGAACGCGACAGCTACGTGTCGATGCGCTGTGGCGACGACACTGAGTTGCGCGCTCGCGTCAACGCCCTGCTACTCGGCATAGCGGCCGAGGAGATGGCAAGCATCGGTGCGAACAGTCCCGCCGGTGCCCGTTTCGACATGGAATCGGCAACCGGCGACCCGTTCGTCGGCCGCCTGCTCGGCCCGTTCCGCATCATTGAGCGCATCGGTCGCGGCGGCATGGGTATCGTCTACCGCGGTGAACGCGAAGGTGCGGATTTCCGCCAGCAGGTCGCGCTCAAGCTGATCCGGCGCGGTTTCGATTTCGACGACATCCGCGCGCGCTTCCTGCGCGAACGCCGCATCCTCGCGCGGTTGGCGCATCCGAACCTGGCGCGCTTCATCGATGGCGGCCTTGCGGATGATGGACGGCCCTGGTTCGCGCTCGAATTTGTGCGCGGCGCGTCGATCACGCATTGGTGCGACGCGCAGCGTCTATCCGTGCGCGACCGCTTGAAACTCTTTCTGGATGTCTGCGCGGCCGTGCAGTACGCGCATACACACCTCGTCGTGCACCGCGATCTCAAACCCGCAAACGTACTCGTCGACGAATCGGGCGTCGTGCGCCTGCTCGACTTCGGTGTCGCGGGGCTGATCGCAAGGGACGGTGATGATGATGGCGCGCCGAGCACTATCAGCGAGCGCCACGCGATGACGCCCGAGTACGCGGCCCCCGAGCAGTTCACCGGCGGCGTTGTCGGTATTCCGGCAGATGTCTATGCGCTGGGTGTGCTGGCGTATGAGTTGGTCGCGGGCGTGTTGCCGTATGCGCTCGATCGCAGCGATCTGGACGCCGCGGCGCGGACCGTGACTACAACTCCGCCGCAGCCGGTCGCATCAGCCGTGAGTCGAGCCTGGCCACCCATGTCGCCTCTACCCGATACTCGACTTGCCACGCGCAGGATTGGACTGCCGGCGTATCGACGCCTCGTACGTGGCGACCTTTCACGCATTCTCGACAAGGCACTCGCCAAAGAGCCTGAGCGGCGCTACGTGACTGTGCAGGCATTCGCGGATGACCTGACCCGGTGGCTGGATGGCGCGCCGGTGCGCGTGACGGGTAATCGGCTGGGCTATCGGCTTGGCAAGTTCATCAGGCGCAATCGGTTAGCCGCCCTGTTTGCCGCGCTCGCACTATTGGCTGTTGGCGGTGGCCTCGCCGGTATGGTCTGGCAGATGCGCGAAGCGCAATTGCAGCGCGACGCCGCCGAGTCTGAGGCGCGCCGGTCCGGGTCGGTACGCGATTACGTCATGTTGTTGTTCCGCAACGCGGCGCAGCAGAAGAGTGGTAGCGATCAGACTGCGCGTGAGGTACTCCGCAGAGGCGCCGATGAAGCGGTGAAACAGCTCGAAAGCGCGAAAGAGTCCAGCTTGACCACAGTCTTGGCGCTGGCCGAGCTGTATGCGGCCATGGACGATGTCGAAGGCTCCTATGCGTTGCTCGATCGCTTGCTGGCGTCGCAGCGCATCAGTGGCGATGCGGAGACGCAGGCGCGCGCGCGTTTCCTGATGGCCGATATCGAGTATTCACGCGGGCATATTGTGCGCGCCCGCGAACTGCTCGATCAGTCCCAGCAATGGTGGAGCCTGTCGCCCACGCGCTACCGACGCGAGCTCAGCGAGAGTCGCCTGATCCAAGGGCGTATAGAGCGTGGTGAGGATCGCACTAACGACTCGATCGCGACGTTCGAGGCAGGTCTTGCGGAACGCCGCGACTTGCTAGGCCATGCAGATGCAGAATCGGGCCAATTGCTCGTCAGCCTCTCCATTTCCCTGTCGCGCGCCGGACGTGGACACGAAGGGATGCAGCGCGCCGATGAAGCCTATCGCACTTACGTTGAACTCGGGGAAGCGCAGTCCACCTCGGGCTTGGGCGCGTTGACCAATCGCGGTCAGTTCCGACTGGGTCTCGATGACATCGAGGGTGCGCTGGTCGACTTGCGCCTCGCCGCGGATACGCGCCGAACCCTGTTTGGCCCTTCGGGCGAACTGGCCAAGAGCGACTCGTCAGTCGCGGCGATCCTGATCAAACAGCAACACTACGATAAAGCAATCGCGCTGTTGGAGCCTGCGCTGCGAATGGCTGTTGAATATGGAGGCGAGACGGCTCGCGTTGCAGATGAAATCCGCCGCCAATCGGCCAAGGCCTATCTGGCGCTCGGCCGTCTCCAGGAAGCGCTCGACACCGCGAACTCATCTCTAAACATAAACCTGCGCCAATACGGCCCCGACGCGCTGGATACAGGCGTAGCCTATTCTACCCGTGCAAGGGTCATGGCTGCGCTCGCTCGCCCCGACGATGCGCGCAATGATCTTGACCAAGCCGAGCGCATCTTCAAGGGCTTGGGACAATCGGGGGAGGTGCTTGCCCGCCAGCTGGTGGCGCTGCGGCAAACCTTGATGTCGAACCAGCCATCGAGCGATCGCTGATCGATGGGTACGGCGGTATTGTCCCCCGTTTAAGCTTGGGAGCCGCAGGCGCTCTGGCCACACTTGGTGACTCGGCTGCAGCACGCGACAACTAATGGTGATGGACACGGCAATGCAGGACGGAGAAGGCGTGCCTTTGCCGTCAGCCCTGGGAGATCGCGCGGCGTTCGATGCGATGGGTCATCTGAATGCCGAACTCGTCAGTGGCGCCGCACTCAACCGCGCCGATCATTTAGCGGCGAGGACCGCGCGGGTCATGTTGATAATTATGGAAGGCTAGACGGCTAGACGGATGCTTTCCACGTACCCAAGCAAGGTCCATCGGGTCTCGTTCACTTCACGCGCGACACTACGTTGCAGCCTGAGGTCGAACCGGTTACTTTCGGCCCATGGCAGAAACTGCTTCCGACAGCGTGACCCAATGGCTGCAGCGCTGGAGTGAAGGCGACAGCGCCGCACTCGATCGTCTCCTGCCGCTGGTGTATTCCGACCTGCGCCGCATGGCATCGCGCGAATTACGCGGGTCGTCAGGCCATGCGACGCTGCAGACCACGGCCTTGGTCCACGATGTCGTGCTGCGCTTGCTGGGTCGTCCGCCGAGTGCGTTCGAAAGCACGGCGCACCTGCTCAATGCCTCGGCGCGGATGATGCGGCAGGTGTTGATCGACCGCGCACGCCGATCCTCGTCCGAAAAACGTGGGGGACGTTGGCTACGTGATGATTTTGCCGAGGCGCTGGAACTGCCAATACCCGATGGTACCGACATGGCCGCCCTCGACGACGCGCTGAACGACCTCGAATCAGTGCA
Source organism: Dokdonella sp. (assembly GCA_040006495.1). GTDB lineage: Bacteria > Pseudomonadota > Gammaproteobacteria > Xanthomonadales > Rhodanobacteraceae > Dokdonella_A. The sequence continues at coordinate 319 of JBDTWV010000022.1, read as the reverse complement.
CCAGCGAATGGCGAACGTGGTCGAGCTGCGCTACTTCGTCGGCTTGGATGTCGCTGAAGTCGCGGTCACGCTCGGCGTCACCGAGCGTACTGCGCGGCGCGACTGGGCCGCTGCCCGCGAGTGGTTGCGCGACCGGCTCGAACGGCCGGCCTGAATTCTATCGGCGTCGCTTGGGCGCCGATGTGCGATCAGCGTGAGCGGAAGATGCCCATGACGCGGCGCAGGAATCCTGGTTTGCGCGGTTCATGGTGCGGCGCCGGAGCCGCAGGATTCGCAGCGGTCGTCGGTTCGATGTGCGCACGTTCGCGTTTGGGTTTGC
>JBDTWV010000021.1:0-12726 GCA_040006495.1 Dokdonella sp. | reverse complement strand
CGGCGATGGCCATGGATGGCCGGTATGCCGGCAATGCAGGAGCAATTGCCGGCGAGACGATGATTCAGTCAAGTGGCGACCTCCCGTAGACTCAAGGATTGCCCATGCAATCGGGAAACCCCATGCGCCGCACGATTTTCTACGTCTCCGACGGCACCGGCATCACGGCCGAGACGATCGGTCACAGTGTGCTGACCCAGTTCGATTCAGTCGCGTTCGACACGTATCGGCTGCCATTCGTCGATGATGAACACAAAGCGCTCGCGTCGTGTGTGCGCATCAAGACCCAGTACGCGCAGAGCGGGGTGCGTCCCATCGTGGTCAACACGATCATGGACAAGAAGCTCAGTGACATCGTCGCCGAGAGCGGGGCGCTGATGCTGGACGTCTTCGCGCCGTTTATCGGGCCGCTCGAGGCCGAGCTCGGCGCGCCGCGTTCATCTCGCGTCGGCAAGGCGCACGGAATGACCAACTTCACCGAGTACGAGGCGCGCATCAATGCGACCAACTACGCGCTGACCCACGATGACGGCATCGACGTGAACTACACCGACGCCGACGTGATCCTGGTCGGCGTGTCGCGCGTCGGCAAGACCCCCACTTGCCTCTACATGGCGCTGCACTATGGTGTGAAGGCCGCGAACTATCCGCTGACCGAAGAAGACCTGGAACGCCTCGAACTGCCCAAGCGCCTGCTGCCGCAGCGCGAGCGGTTGTACGGACTCACCATCGACCCACAGCGTCTGGCACAAGTGCGCGAAGCGCGTCGACCCGGCAGCCGTTATGCCGAACTCAAGCAGTGCCGTTGGGAGCTGGAGCAGGCCGACAAGCTGTTGCGGCGCGAGAACATCGCCGCGCAGAACACCACGCATACGTCGATCGAGGAAATCGCCAGCAAGATCCTGTCGCAGCTTGGTATCGAGAAACAGTTGTACTGAACGCCCAAAGGGAGCCGTACGTGGTGAGGTATCGAACCATGAGCGGCCGCGCGACACTCCATATACGGCGCGATCTTTTCATCCTTCGATAGCCAAGGACGAACGGAAGATATGTGCGGCTTCTGCAATGCAAGAAGAACAAGGTGCACCCGGCGCACTGCTTGCCAGCACCACGGCGAACCACATCTTAACCGGCTTCTCGCACGCCGCGTAAGACTATCGGCGTGCGCCTGTGCCGCCTATGATCGCCCCATGTCCGCCGTCATTGAACGCCCGCAATCCTTGTTGCCCAGCCGCTTTTCGTGGCTGATGGGCCTGTATGCGGAAAATTATCATCGTCTCGCGCGCCTGTTTGGGCCGGCGGCGCTGGGCGTCGGCAGTTATGTCTCATCACTCGACGACGGTCTCGATGTGCGCCTCGACGTGCTCGAACGCCACCGCTATACGCTTGACCTGCACCTGACCTATTGCTTCATCGACACCGAGACCGGCGAAAGCGCGCCATCGGCGCAACTGCGCATGTACAACGACGCGCACATGGCCGAGGTCATGGCCTGCCATGCGGATCGGCGCCTGACCCGCGCGATCGGTCCGCTGCAACCTTCGCGTAGCGTGCTTCAGCAGCGTGTGCGGATGAGTTCGTTCCTCAATCGTTGGCTCGAATACCTGGCCGAGCAGGGCCATTCGATTGGTACTCTGGAACCGCTGGCGCTTGCGGATTCCACGATGCAGGTGCGCCGACGCTGATGGCAGCAGCGTAAGAGCGGCGGCAGGCGCGATGCGTCACAGCCGTACTCGTCAAGCGAATGGATGGGCGGGAGGGTGATCAGACGCGATGGTCTTCGGCGCGCATCGAAACGCATTGCGCGTTCCGACACTCCCACAAGTCGTTGCCGCAACCGACTGCAGCAGTCGTGACCAACGCCTTGAATCCAGGCGCATCGCCAGACCCTTCTTCGCTAGCGCGATCAAGTTCAACCCTGGCGGCGGCCCGGTCCACTCGCTCACGGTGTAGCGGCTCGTGCGGCAGGTTGCACTGGGTCCGACGCAGGTCGAATTATCCTGTGCATTGTGTGACGGCGTTCCTCCTTTGCGGCGTCTATGCCACCTCGTCAGCTTCCTCTATCTCGTTCCTTGCGACATCGATCACAAATGTATTAACTGCGACAACCTACCGTTTGCGAACACTTCTCTTACATTCGGATTGCCACCCAGTGAAGTCTCATTCTTTGCGGCAAATCCTATTCCACCGCATCCTGCGCCAGGATGGTGCGCTTGGCATGGACAATGATTCCAGCGCTCCGTGTCTGAAAAGGCGGTTTCGATACGTCGCTTGCGTCATCGCCGCTGCCGGCGCGCTGTGCACGTCCGCCTGCACATTCGCGGCAGTGTTGCCGAATCCAATCATGTTTGTCACTCAGGTGCCGGTTCCGGGGGACTTCGCGACGATAGGATCGGTATTTGCCAACCATGTGGGCGATGTCGTCTCTGCTGCGCGCGGCGGTGATCTGTGGATTCGCTATCGGGACGGGACGTTGCGCAATCTCACGGCAGAGGCCGGTTATGGGTCCAATGGTTTTCAGGGAGCGAGCGCCATCGCGGTGCGCGATCCGGACGTGAACTTCTCCGGCACCAAAGCGGTGTTCAGCATGGTGGTCGGTTCACCGCCGCAGCAGTACCAATATCCAGCCACGCCAAGTCGCTGGCAGCTGTACGAAATCACCGGCTTCGGCAGCGGTCAAAGCGCCATTGTCACCCGCGTCGCCAACCAGCCGGTGGACTACAACAATGTCGAGCCGACTTACGGCTCGGATGGCAGCATCCTTTTCACAAGTGATCGGCCACGCAATGGGCAGGCCTACCTGTATCCACAAGTGGACGAATACGAGTCACAATCCACGACCACTGGCATCTGGAAACTCAACCCAGCCGGCGGCTCGCTTGTGCTGTTGCAGCACGCGCCGTCTGGCGCGTTCGGTCCGTTCGTCGATACGTATGGGCGTGTGATCTTCACGCGGTGGGACCACCTGCAGCGCGACCAGCAGGCGGACGAGCCAGCAAATGGTGCATTCAATTGGGTGTCCGAAGCCGCCGGTGCAGCTAAGGTGCCGGCTGTCGAGGTGTTTCCCGAGCTTCGTGTGGACAACGCAACCACGTACGGTTTGCGCTTCAATCATTTTTTCCCATGGATGATCGCGCAGGATGGTAGTGGTGAAGAGACTCTCAATCATATCGGTCGGCATGAGTTGTTCAACTATTTTGGCCCCAGTTTCATCAACGATTCTTCGCTGATTGATTTCAATCCGGTCACGTCGCCACGAACAAATCCCAACAGCGTCGAAAACCTGCTGCAGATCGCTGAAGACCCGACCGCGCCGGGGCGCTATTTCGCGATCGATGCGCCCGAGTTCGGCACGCATGCGGCCGGACAGATCATTTCGATCGGCGGGTCGCCAAGCGACAACGCCGACGACATGACGGTTACCTATGTCACGCCACGCAGCACGCAGGCAATTCAGGACGGTCAGGTAGCTGCAGACTTCACGGGGCATTACCGCAATCCGCTGCCGCTCTCGAACGGAACCATGCTCGCGGCGTGGACCGCGGAGCCGGGGAAGGCCCAGAACCTGGGCACCCGTGCCAATCCCATTCCAAGTTACAAGTTCCGCATCTATGCGCTGAAAGCGGATGGTGCGTATCGGCGCCCCGACATGAGCGCTCCGCTGACCACGGGAATCACCAAGTCGGTTACCTGGTTCGACCCGGATGTACTGGTCAGCTATAACGGTCCGCTGTGGGAGATGTCGCCAGTCGAGGTGCACGCGCGCAGCGTCCCGCCGCTGACGGCCGAAAAGGCAACCCAAGCGCCGGAAGCTCAAGCCTATGCCGAAGCGGGCGTCGATGCCGTTGCGTTCCGCGCGTTTCTGGCAGCGCGCAACCTCGGCGTGATCGTCAGCCGCAATGTCACCACGCGCGATGATGCGGACCGGCAGCAGCCATTCAATCTGAGGGTACCCGGTGGTGCACAGACAATCGGCAACAACGGCAAGCTCTACGACATCGCCCACATGCAGTTCTTCCAGGGCGATCAGGTGCGCGGCTTGGGCGGGGCCGGCAGTCCGGCGCCTGGTCGTCGCGTGCTGGCGCAGCCGCTTCACGACGCGCAGGCGCTCACGTTCATGCCGCCGGCCCCGCAGAACGCGCCACTCGGCTCGGTAGCGATCGCCACTGACGGTTCGATCGCAGCCATCGTGCCGGCCGACCGCGCCATGGTCTGGCAATCGACGAGTGCCGACGGCACGCCGGTGGTACGTGAGCGTTACTGGATATCGGTCAAATCCGGTGAAGTGCTCGCGTGCAGCAGTTGTCATGGCGTCAATCACGTCGACCAGGCGGGTAACCCGCCGGTGCAGAACATGCCGCTAGCCTTCAAACAATTGCTTGAATACTGGCTCGCCCACAGCAACTACATTTTTCGGAACGGCTTCGATTCAGGCGGCCAGTAACTGCGGTGAGGCAGATGGGGACACAGAAGTTCCCAGTTGCGCCGCCAACAGCTGCGCGTTGGCCAGCATCACTCGCGCGCGCGGACGCGCCAACGTCGTCCTTGCGGCAATGGGCGTCGAATGCCGACTGATCGAAAGGCATTGCGTACGAATGCGGCGAAACAATTTGAGCAATTCAGGAATATTCTTTGCATTCCGTACATTCATAGACTATTGGTGGTGATCACTGCTGCAGTGACCGAAGAGGCGCTGTATCGCGGCTATGCAATCGGTATCGGTCAGCACCTATTCGGCAGCGTTTGGCTGGCGTGTATTTTGTGAGTAGCCGCATTCACGCTTGCTCACGCCCCCTGGGGGCTTGCCCACCTGATCCCGGTGTTCGTCGAAGCGCTGATTTTCGCGCTGCTCTTTACTTTCACCGACAACGTTGTGGCTTGTATCGCCGCACACGCTATCGTTGACGGCATCGGATTCCTTCTCGTTCCGTCCATAATGGCGCGCAGACATCTGCCACCAGTGGCCGGCGCGGGCTAACCTGTCGCTCGAAGCGAAAGCCTTCGCGGGGACTCGCCAGCAGCGCCAACCGAAAGTCATGTGGAATAACATGATGTCTCCTGTTGCGTTGACATCGAACATCTTTGCAGTCGATCGGTGTGAGAAGCTCCGCAAACTCTCTATCCAAACGTGAGTTTTATTGATCCCATGCATAACGCTGGAAGCGCATTTTTGATCGCCGGCGCCGCGTTTAGCGCTGCTGCCGCGTTGCTGCATCTTGGTTGCATTTTGTTTGGGGCACCTTGGTACCGCTTCCTCGGTGCTGGGGAGCGCATGGCTCAGGCGGCATTGGATGGGCGCTGGTATCCCACTGTAGTGACATTGGCCATTGCAGTTATTTTGTCGATCTGGTCGCTCTACGCACTCTCCGGAGCGGGTGTCATCGGCAGATTGCCCTTCCTGCGGTTCGGGCTCTGCGTCATAACGGCCATCTACCTGTTGCGCGGGATCGGCTTCATCCCGTTGATGAGGCGCATCCCCGACAACAGCTTTTCGTTCTGGATCGTGAGTTCGTTAATTTGTCTCGTGTTTGGCGTCGTATATCTCATCGGCGTTCGCCAGGCGTGGGCACATTTGTGAGCCGACTCAACCTCACGGCTAGTCAAAAAGCGAGCGTGCTTGGCGCGTCGCCATACTCAGACATTACCTTCAGCATCGGGGAATACACATGACTGATCCGTACAACTCAAGGCGCGCGTCGGCTCCAGCTGAGCGCATTCTTGATGACTCCATGGTTACCACCGCGTTGGAGCTCCCGGGCTATACGATCATTCGTAATCTGGGCGTCGTTCGCGGCATCACGGTCCGATCCCGCTCAATCGTCGGCAATTTTCTGGGCGGCCTGCAAACCTTGCTTGGAGGCAATATCACGATCTACACATCGCTCTGCGAGCGAGCGCGTGAGGACACGTTCCGGGACATGGTGCGCCATGCCAGACAGCTCGACGCGGGCGCCATCATCGGCATGCGTTATGACGCGACGGAGTTGATGGCAGGTCTCACCGAGGTGTTGTGTTACGGGACTGCCGTGATCGTGCAACGCGCCGACGCATAGCTATCCGTTCAGGCCGACCCCATTTCGTGGCTTCCGGTTCGTGCATCCGCTGCGCTAGCGCGAAACGTTGGACGCTGCGCAGCACGGCGCTACGCAAGGTTGAGGCATGCCATCGACGATAGCTGCCAATCCCTTGATGGTGGGCTGGCGACGCTGCGTCAGCGCATGGAAGGCCCACTGGTGCCGGCCGATTTGACCAGCCGCTGGGACGTTGCAGGCATCGGTGTCCTGCAGGTCAACAGGCGTCGCAAACTTGTCGAACTGTTCCGCTGCGTGGAGGAATTGCTCAGCAATGTCATGCAACACGCCAAGGCCATGGAGGTGAAGATTTCCGTGCTGCCGAATGAGGCATGGCTCGTGCTGCGCATCGAAGACGACGGCTGTGGAATCGGCGAGCGGGAGTTGCGTGGCCGCGGCTTGCGCAACGTGCAAATACGTATGCAGGGATTGAACGGCAGCGTCGTCTTCGGCACGCGCAGCGCTGGATATGGCACGAGCGTGGAGCTGCGCATTCCGCGCTTCTAGATGCTGAGTGTCGTAAAGCTGTCGCGATGGTCTTTTTCCGCAGGTAGACCGAGAACCGGGTCCAGCCAAACGTGGTTCCGTCCTTTGGTCCTGGCAATTCAGTTCGAAGCGGCGACTCGGGCCGCCGTCGGTGCAGCGTGCGAATCGCCTGCGGCCTTGCAGATGCGGTTCGCGATCATCGGGAAATCACCGTGCAGGTATCCGATTGAGTTGTGTTTCATGGGAGCCGGCGGTCATCTACGGAAATCGCCGGGCACGCCGGCTGCCATGCGGGGTCTGGCCAGCAGCGCAGACAGCCAATTCGCTGTCGTGCGCGACGCTTTGCCTTGTGCGGGACTTGCTGCGGTCGCGGTGACTTGAGGACTGTTGTCCGATGCGCACCACGAATTCACGCAGCCAACGTCGTATGTGCACCAGCGCGAACGGAACACGCCGCCGGCATAGGTGCCTTCCATCGGCACTTTGCGGTCATCGATCATGAATTGAATCGACGCTCCGGCATGCGGAAGCGAAGCGGAACTGCGAACCCATTGTCTGGACATGGCTGCTCTCGAAAACGGGGCGCGCAATCTGCGCGAGAGCGCCGCATCCGTGCGGCTCCGGGCGCGTTCCTTCATGGCCAGCATGCACGACGATCGAGTCGTGGTCTGTACGATGACGCACATTGGAAAGTGCGTGTCGGGGTGGCACTCGCAGCGCTCCAACTGCAGGTGCGGCGCAGCCGTGACCGGAATCTCGCGTGCGCGTGTGCGGGTCGCGCTTGCAGCGCTCCTGCAGGGGTGCAAAGACCGGCTTTTCCAGGAGCGGCGCAGCTGCGACTGGAGGATGATCACCCAGGAGCGGTGGTGCTCAGGTCGACGGCACCATCGGAAGCAGACGATCGTATTCTTTCTTGACGACGGCATAGCACTCGCACGTGCGCTGTTCGAGTCGATTGCGGTCGATTACCGTTATGCGGCCGCGCTGGTACTCGATCACCCCAGCCTTGTGCAGGCGACCGGCTGCCTCAGTGACGCCTTCTCGGCGGACGCCCAGCATGTTGGCGATGAGCTCCTGGGTCATCACGAGCTGGTTTGAATCCAGGCGATCCAGACTCAGCAGCAGCCACCGGCACAATTGCTGATCCAGTGAATGATGGCGATTGCACACCGCGGTCTGCGCCATCTGGGTAATGAGGGCCTGTGTATAGCGCAGCAGCAGGTGCAGCACCGGACCGGCCCGGTTGAACTCCTTCATCATTACACGTGCTTTCAACCGAAAGCCTTGGCCCCCGCTCTGCACGACCGCGCGGCTGGTCGTCGACTCGCCGCCCATGAAAAGCGAGATACCGACAATGCCTTCGTGTCCCACCACCGCGATTTCAGCTGAAGCGCCATCTTCCATCACGTAGAGCAGCGATACGATCGATGTGGTCGGAAAGTACACGTAGGCCAATCGTTTGCCGGACTCGTAAAGCACCTGCCCGAGGGGCATGTTCACAGGCTCCAGCTGCGGCAGCCAGCGTGCCCATTCATTGGCAGAAAGTGCCGCGAGCAACTGATTTTTTCGGGGGTCATCCACCAAGGTCATGGCCGCCTCCAGAACGGTCCGCGTGGGAAATCCTACCACTGCGGCAATGGGTTTCCATGGGCAATTGGCGCCTCCTTCGGTGCGATAGCGCACGGACGCACAAGGCTCGGCGCGCGCACCATGGCCGCTTCACCACGAACGACGCGCCATTGCAGAACGGCATGTTCGTCCATTCACACAAAGGAGAACGCAAATGTCGCTCGGAATGATCCTGCTGATAGTGGTCGTGCTGATGCTGGTCGGCGCGCTTCCCAACTGGGGCCACAGCCGATCATGGGGCTATGCGCCCAGCGGTGGACTCGGGATCGTGCTGGTTATCCTGTTGGTCCTGGTGTTGCTGGGGCGACTGTGAGGGCCGTCGCAGCGCGCTGTTTGAAACCCGGTCGATTCCACGAAATAGCCCAAATGGTGACCTTCGCAACGATCGAGGAAATCAGGCGCGGGGATTCGGTCTCCTCACTCGACGCCGTCCACGCGTTGTCGGTGTCGCAAGGAGATACGCGCCGCGCAATCGACTATTTGCGCACGGAACGATTCGGCACAAAGTCGCTGTGTGTGACAGGCTCCGAGATCGCTGCGCGTCTCGCCGGGCAACTCATCGGAACAGGGCTTTGGTTCGAGTGCGAGCAGCTCGATCGCGAGAAATGGCGTTTCGCAGTGGCTCCAGCCTGCTACGCGCGCCTCATCGTGCTGCATCGCATGCTGATGCGCTCCCGCAACGCGCGCTGATCGGAAAGCCTACCGTTCGCCGTAGCGGCGGCAGTCGCCACGCAGCACCATCAACCTTTGCCGTCATGTCCGCGATCGCATAACGAATCCCTTCGTGGCCGAGGCTGGACAGCTGCACGTCGCCGTAGGACATGTTGTCGACGCGGAAGCTGGGATATCGTTGATGATGACGCCGCCGACGTCGAGTTCGTTCCAGGCGCGGGTTGCATGCGTGAGGTCGTTGCTGAACACGCCGGCCTGCAGGCCGTAATCGGACGCGTTGGCGGCCGCGAGAGCTGCATGGAAGTCATCGAACTTCGCGAGCGCGGTGACCGGACCGAAGGCTTCCTGTCAGCTGATCTTCGCAACTTTCGGGACGCCTTCCAGCACGCTGGCTTCGAGCATCTTTCCTTTGCGTCCGCCGCCGCGATGTGGCAAGGCAGGATCGAGAACGCACCTTGCGGGAGGTCGGGTTCCGGCGAGGACTTCGCCGATGATCAGAGCGCCGATCGGAGTCGTTTCGGACGGCTTCAACACGAGCGGCAACCGGCTGCGATCGCCGGAGCGACCTTGTGCGCGACGAGGTTCAACTGAAGATTGAACGGTGTGATGAACGAACACGCGCCAGTCGACACGCGTTGCACGAAGCCGCGATAGCCGCGCGCACGTTCGTAGATTTCGAGATTCAGCACTTCGCCGCCGATGCGCACAGCTTCGTCGGCGGCCGCCTTGAACGTATCGATCAGCCGCGTGACTTCGCCCTCGGCATCCTTGACTGGCTTGCCGGCTTAGATGCACAGCGCCATGGCGAGCTCGTCCTTGCGTTCGCGGAGCCGCGCCACGCACTGTTCGAGAACGGCCCGGCATGCATAGGGCGGGAGCTTGCGCATTGACGCTTCCGCGACGCGTGCGGCCGATGGCTTGTGCGACGGTTGCGGCGTTTGCAAGCGCGACCCGCGTGGCAACTTCGCGGGAATACTTGTCGAAGACATCGAGCGCGGTATTCGGCTGTTGCGCCTGGTTGGCCAAGTAGTACGGGTAGGCTTTTGCGAGCATTTTTTGGCCCCCGCGGTGCGAGGGATTCATGCGCCAGGGAATGCGGGATTTGGGTGGAAGCCGACGGTTTCAGCTTTCGTCCACACTCAAGCCTATTTCGCCATCGGCAAGCCGTGCGCGCAGCGTTTGGAGTGGCTGGACCTGCGCAACGGAGCGCACGACGTTTCCCGAGGTGCGGTCGAACAGGATCGCGTAGCCACGCTGCAGCGTTGCCAGCGGGCTGACCGCATTCAAGGTGCGCGCGAGTTCCCCTAGATGCCCAGCACGTCGCTCGATGTCACGCGTCGACGTCGAGCGCAGACGTTCACCGAGGGTCTGCGTGTTTTCGATTCGCCTCGCCAGCAACGTCGCGGGATGCTGGGCGAGCAAGCGCGCGCGGATCAGGGCGACGCGTGCATCGCGGCGCTCGATGCCGACGTTGGTGCGTTCGACGAGGCGCCGATGCAGCAGATGCAGGCGTTCGTCCGCGCGCGTCAGACGTGTCTGCGGGCGCTGTGCGCTCATCCGCGCCAGCAGGTGATCGAGCCGTTGCGTGCGCGCATCGAGACCGCGTTGCAGCAGTTGTTCGATGCGCTGGCGTTGCCGCGCGAACAGGCGCGTCAGTTCGCCCGCGTCCGGCACCAGCAGTTCTGCCGCCGCGGAAGGAGTCGGCGCGCGCAGATCGGCAACGAAGTCGGCGATCGTGAAGTCTATTTCGTGGCCGATTGCGGACACGACCGGAATGGTGCTGGCGCGGATCGCGCGCGCGACCGCTTCGTCGTTGAATGCCCACAGATCTTCGAGTGAGCCGCCGCCGCGAGTCAGCAGCAGCACGTCATGGCGGCGTGTCCTGGAGGCGGCCTGCAGCATCGCGACGATGGCGAGCGGCGCCTCCTTGCCCTGCACAGGCACCGGCAGGATATCGATTTGCGCGAGAGGGAAACGCCGCGCAATCACGCTGAGCACATCGCGGATCGCGGCGCCGGTGGGCGAGGTGATTATGCCGATGCGCTGCGGCCACTTCGGCAATGGTCGTTTCAGCGCCGCTTCGAACAATCCTTCGGCAGCCAATTTGACCTTGAGGTGCTCGAACGCACGCTGCAGCGCGCCTTCGCCGACTTCTTCGAGCGAGTCGATGACCAGCTGAAACTCGCCACGCGCCTCATACAAGCCAACCCGCGCGCGTGCCAGCACGTGCTGGCCGTCTGTGGGTTTGAAGCGCAGCCACGTACTTTTTGGCTTGAACATCGCGCAGCGCACCTGCGCTCCGGCGTCCTTGAGCGTGAAATACAGATGACCGGAGGCGGGTCGCGAGAAGTTCGAGATCTCGCCCTCGATCCAGATCAGCGGCAACACGTCTTCGAGCAGATCGCGTACGAAGCGCGTCAATGCAGACGGCGTGTAGACCTCGCGCGCGGCGATCGCTGGGATGGCTTGGTCAGGCATGGAGACCGGGTGCTGAAGACGGCGGATGGGCCGATGCGGCGGCGCGGAACGTGAAGAGGTCCGATGCGGCGACGATGGCGACCGAGTCTGCGCTATCGGCTTGAGTGCGGCAACCCTCCGAAGGCGAGGGTTGCCGATACCCATCACCTGCCACGTTTGCGAACGTCCAGGTACCGAATAATCAGGCTCGTGCCGATCCAAATTGCGAGGACTGCGAGCGGCCACGCGATGACGCGCGGCCATATCAGCGTCAGCACTGCACAGACCAGCAGCACGCTGCCGGCAACCAGTAACGGACCGGATTCGGCAGGTCCGAGGACGCGCCGGTTCATGATGGCCGCACCGAGCGAGTTGGCGATGCGCATGGCGCTGGCCGCCGCGTGGCTTGAGCTCCCGCTTTGCGGTCGCGCCGACGTACTTTTTTCCGACCCGCTGCTGCGATGCTGGCGGCGCGACATCTTCAGTACGATCTCGGTCGCGTTGTCGAGGTCGCTGCGATACTGCGCCTCCATCTGACGCGCGAACTCCGCGTCTTCGATCGCCAGGTCGATCTCGCAGTTACCGAGCCAGCTGGCGATGTTGAGGTTGCTCGATCCGACCCGCGCCCAGCGGCTGTCGGCCACGGCGGTCTTGGCATGCAGCATCGAGCCATTCCACTCGAACACGCGCACGCCGGCTTCGAGCAAGGGGCGATAGCCGGCGCGTCCGAGCGCACCGACCGCGGCAATGTCGCTGGTGCCCGGCACCAGCAAGCGCACATCGACGCCGTCCCGCGCGGCTGCGACGAGCGCCTGAACATACGGTGTGATGCCGACGAAGTATGCGTCGGTCAACCACAGGTTGGTGCGCGCCATGCCGGCTATCAACTGATCGAGGCGATACAGGCCGGCGGTGTTCGGTACCGTCGCGACCACGCGCAGGTCGGTGTGTCCGCAAGGCAGGCAACGCGTGCCGGCTGCGACGATGTCGTCCGGCAACGGGTCACCCAGCAAGGCCCAGCCGTCGGCGAACGCGAGAATCAGGTCGTTGACGGCCGGCCCGCGCACCGCGACGCCTGTATCGCGCCACGGCGAAATACCGCGCTGTGCGTCGCCCAGCCATTTGCCGGAGACGCAGATGCCGCCGACGAAGCCGACGGTGTTGTCGACGACCAGCAGCTTGCGGTGATCACGCGACAACCAGCCGAATGGATTGGCGAAGCTAGGCGGGTTGTAGACGCGAACGTCGCCGCCGGCTGCAATCAGCGGCGCCCAGAACGCTGGTTTCGATTGGCTGCGGCAGCCGAGCCAGTCGCGCAGCACGCATACGCGCACCCCGGCGCGCGCGCGTTCGGTCAACGCATCGCGGAATTCGCGCCCGAGTTCGTCGTCGCGGAAAATGTAGTTCTCGA
>JBDTWV010000020.1:0-13104 GCA_040006495.1 Dokdonella sp. | reverse complement strand
AGTGGCGTGCTGTTCTCGAACTTCGGCGGTGGCGGCGCCAGCGCCGAGGAGATCGCCGGCTCGCAGAAGCCGATCGAAGCCTCCGACGCAGCGTCGCTGCTGTACATGGCCGAGAAAGTCATCATCGTGCCCGGCTACGGCATGGCTGTGGCGCAGGCCCAGCACAAGATCTGGGACCTCGCACAGGCGCTGATCAAGGCCGGCAAGGAAGTGAAATTCGCGATCCACCCGGTAGCCGGGCGCATGCCCGGCCACATGAACGTGCTGCTCGCCGAAGCCGGCGTCCCTTACGACCTGATCGGCGACATGGACGACATCAACCCCGAGTTCAAAACCTGCGACGTCGCGATCGTGATCGGCGCGAACGACGTGGTGAACCCTGCCGCGAAGACGGACAAATCCTCGCCGATCTACGGCATGCCGATCCTCAACGTGATCGACTCACGCAACACCATCGTGATCAAGCGCGGCAAGGGCACCGGCTTCGCCGGCATTGAGAACGCGCTGTTCTACGCCGACAACACGCGCCTGTTGTACGGCGACGGCAAGGAAGCGGCGAATCAGCTGGTGACCGAGCTCAAGGCGATCGAGGGGTCGGGGCATTGAGTCCTTGGCTACGCTGAAAGCGTGGCCGATCGAGCCAGCGGGGCGATGGCGGAATTCCTACGCGACGTCCCGCATCAATAATCCGAATTGGGGCTTGGTAAAAAGCTCGAGGCATCGTCGCCCCCGTTTGGTTGGATCGAACCCGGACGCGCGATTCCGATCGCCGCACCCCGCTCGCCCGCTGGTGCGAAATGCGCAAGGCGAGACGCCGAGCCGCTAATCATGCGCGCGAAGCTGCCGTTGACAGCACGGCCGACTCTGTCGAATATTCAGAACTACATCCCGGATCAGCGATCTACTTAGCGTTAGGTGTCACATGGAGCGCATTCGCATCTCGTACTTCGATCAAAATGCGAACATCGAGGCTCAGATGCCAATGAACGCCGACGTGATTCAAAAGACGAGGCTCGAAGGAAGCTCGCACGAATGGTGGTCTGTTGCCTTGGAGCGTCCATTGGAGCATCAAGGCGCGTCATACCCGCTCGCGCTTGTCGCATCGCGCTGGCCAAAGCATCCGCTCGGCGGTCCAAAACCATCATCAGCCTTCTTGTTGCTTGCGCCATCTCGCACGCTACAGCGTGGCGCGAAACTTTCAGATTTCCCGTTTGTCGCGTGGTGCATGATTGAGTGCGGTGGCCCATAACCACTCCGTACGAGACTTCCCGTCAACTCCGAGCGCATGAGGCTTCTGCCCTTGGCTTCCAGGCCGCCGCCGGTGATCATGGTGGCCTCTGTATTGCGTGTTGCCTTGTCAGCTCAATGCGGAGTGCAACTCTGCCAGACTGCATTTCCGTAAACGGTTTTGTTGCATCGATGTAGCTGATGCGGACCAGGGTATAAATCGCACCCGGAGACCTCGTTCGTCCATCGGTGTCGTCGGTGTTCGGCGATCAACCGAAGACCCATTGTGACGTCCGACTGGTTATTCAGGTTCTCTCCGGGCGGGGTCTGGCCCGCTGTTACCGCGCTGCGCTGACGATGAAGCGAAACCTCGTTGATCAAGCGGCGTGCGCTTGCGGTTTCGGCAAAGCCGCGGTGCGGTCGGCTTCCTGCTCCGACCAAAGAGCGCGCCCTTCAGCTCTCCGGGAAGGTGTACGCGCGCCATCCCTGGCGCTCGCCCTCTGGGCGGCTCGCGCCGCACAAAACAGCAATCCTGCCGTTTTGTCCCCCGCTTTTTAGGGGAAGCAAAAGCTCGGCTTGCGTTAATTTTTCACAGGTTCTGAAGGGTCGCCGGCACCCTGTTACATGGAGCCGGGTGCGAGGGGCCGCCGCGCCTAGTCGCCACGACGGCGCAGGCTCAATGGCCCGCGGTTCGCAGCGCAGTCACTTGGGACGCGGTTGATTGGCGGATTCACCGGTCTGAACGGTGGCAGCTGCCGGTTGCGGCGCTTCGCCGCGCTGCGTGGCGGTGTCGTCCACTGAGTCGCTGACATACCACGGCGTGCCGTCGGCCTTAAGGAACATGCGCTGCATCTCTTCGAGGTTGAACGGGCGCGAGCCGATGCGGCCGAACACCGCAATCTGGTGGCCGGTTTCGTCGACGGCGCGGTCGCGTTCGATGCCGCGCGACAGCGACAGCGCTGCGTTCTTGGTTGGATACCACGCGATCAACTGCGGCTTCGGGTCGGGGCTGTAGCCATAGAACTTCGGTTGCGATTCCGGGCTGGTGAGCTGGATCACCTTCAAGCCGTTCTTGCCGTCGGCGACATACGCGAACAGTGACGCGTTGGTCGTGGCGACGACGACGTCGCGCGCGTCGTTGATCTTTCCGCTTGCGTTGAACATCTGGTAGACGAACGGCTTTTCCGGATTTGTCACGTCGATGATCGCGATGCCGTCGGCACCATCGGCAACGTAGGCGTAGGTGCGCGCGACGTGCAGCTTGTGCGCATTACGCAGCGGCACGAATGCACTGGCAACTTCGGCAGCCTTCTCTGGATGGGTCACGTCGATAACGTGCAATCCATCTTTTGCCGTGGCGAACAGGTAACGGAACTGCACCTGGCTCGCCTGCGCGCCGGCAAGTGGCACGGTTTTCACGTAGCGCGGCTTGAGCGGGTCGTTCATGTCGAGCACCACAATGCCGGCATCGGTCGCGACGTAGAACCAGGTGCCAGCGATGGCGACGTGACGCGCGCCGTCGAGCACGTGGTTCGCGTTCCAGGTCAGTTGGCGCTTGAGGAAATTGTTGCGCGGGTCACCGTCGGTCAGGGTTTCGATGTCGGTCGCAATCAGGCCCTCGACTGCATCGGTGATGAACGCGTACTTGTAGATCGCATGCATCGGCTGCTCGCGATTCGCGAGGCGGCGCTGCTCGTTGTCATCGCGGTTGGTCGCGACCGGCTGCGTAGTAGGCAGCACGACGCATGTCGCATTTTTGCTCTTGATGCGGGTGTCCTGGCCGAGCGGCGAGAAAGGTGCGGTGACGAGCTTTTGCGAGAAACCCTTGTTCGCGATGCTCGCCGAGTCGTAGACGCGCATGCCGTTCGTGCCTTCGGCGACATACAGGTACTCGCCGCGCAGCTGCAGGCAGCTGGCCTCGCCCGCGCCATGCTCGATGGCGGTCGCCAGCTTCTGCCCGGCGCTCTCGTGTTTCTTGTACCAGTCCGGATACGCATACCTTTGCAGATAGCTGCCGATCACGGCCTGCGGCTCATCCCATTCGGTCACCTGCACCGCAGCGACGCCGCCGCTTTCGCCGACCCACGCGTGGTAGCCGACGAAATCGACGAACTTGGTTCCGTACAACAACAGCTGCGCCATGATCGCGTTGTTGTCATTGGTCTTCGACAAATGGCAATCGTCGCACTGCTTGGTCTCGGTCTTGCGTTCGGTATGCGGGTAGTGCGGAGCAAACGCCTGCGAGCTGAAGCCGGCCGACGAGATCGGCGGCTGCTGCACGTAGATCTTCTCGCGGTTGAGATTGGTTGAGGACAGGATCAGCGCGGAGGACGAGCGCACCGGCGCTATCCTGTGGTTCTTGATATCGCCGTGCACGCCGAGCTGGAACATCTGGTCGCGCGCGACCTGTGGGTTGTAGGTGGCGAAGTTGCGCGCCTCGCCGCCTTCGTATTTCAGGCGCTCGGTTTTCGCGTTGGCCTGGATTGGCAGATGGCAGCCGCCGCAACTCGTGGTCCACGAGGTGTGGCAGGCATAGCAGGTCATTTTCTCGTCGTCGTGCGCACGATCGGACTTGGCGACGTCGTTGCCCCAACGCAGCGTGTCGGTGTTGGTCGCGACCGTATGCGCGCGCGTTGCCTTCGCGCTGAACGCGGGCGATGCGGCATTCGCGCTGTCCTTGAGCAAGGTCATCGTCCATTCGAGACCCGGCGTGACCGCGGAGCGCTGGATCAGTTTGTCGCCGATCCACTCGAAGCGCTTCTTGCCATCCGGGTTGCGGATCAGCTTGAGGTCGCGGCCGGTCGGCGACGCGGCCGGACCCGAAGTCTTCAGCGTAGGCAATGCGTCGACCGTGCCGTGGCAATCCTGACATTCGATCTCGATTGCGCCCATGACCTCGGCCTTCATGAAGCCGTTGCCGTGGGCGTCCTGCGCGAAGTGGCAGTCGACGCATTGCATGCCGACATCGACGTGGATCGACTGCAGGTGTACCGCCTTGCTCCACTTCTGCGGATCATTATCCGAAACGACCTGGCGATTCTTGTCGAGCAGATCACCCTTGCGGTCGCGCGCGTACACGGCGCGGAAGTTCCAGCCGTGGCCGTGGTAGTCGGCGAACTGGGTGTCCTTCAGGGTCGGGTTGAGCAGGGATACGTCCTTCGAGAATTCCGGATCGCCCCAGTTGCCGCGGGTCGCCGCTTCCTCGGGATTGCGATCGAGGATCTTGCGCGACTCTTCGTCGGTTGGATATTTCTGCTGCTTGGGCCACATCGACGGCGCATCGGACTCGTAGTCCCACATCGTGTAGCCGTACATCGTGTTGATGAACATGTTCGGCTGATGCATGTGGCAGATCATGCACTGGCTGCTCGGGATCTGCCGCGTGAACTCGTGCTTGATCGGATGCCCCGACTCGTTGCGCGGAATCGTCGGATCGACCTGCTGGCTGTGGCCGGTGTTGCCGAACTTCGCGTAGATCGACGAATGCGCGGGGTCACGGTCGTTCGCGTAGATCACATGGCAAGCGCTGCAGCCGGACGAGCGATAGTCGCCTGGATTGTCGTTGGTGCCGAGGAACCACAGCATCGGATCGTTGAGCCGCGTCTTGACCAGGTTGAGCATCGGGATCGCGACGCGCGAACCGGTACCCGGACCGCGATTGGACTGCTTGATGTCGGGACGTCCAGGCTCTTCAAGGCGCTGGATCTGGCCTGCTTCCCCGGGCAGTCCGATTTCGGGGAACAGGTTGTTTATGTTGCGACCACCGCGCTCGAATACACGGAAGATGTCGGCAGGCGGAACCGTTTCCCAAGTCGGCAACGGATCGATGCGCGGCACGACGCCATGCGCGTCCATGTTCGCGTCGTTCGGCGTGCCGTCGGTAACCGCCGCGGGCTTGCCGTCACGCGTATAGGCTTCACCGAGTGTGGTCTTCTTGTTCGGCAGGATGCCGTTGTTATAGGCCGCCGCACCCCAGAACATCGCCGTGTTCGCCATCAAGCTGCGCTCGTTCGCCTCGACCACCGGTAGATGGCAGGCGCCGCAGGCTTCGCGCGCGACGCGCAGGTCGCCGGGATTGACGAAGCGCATGAACTCCGGCGATTCCTTCATCATCCAGGTGTAGCTGCGCGGCGGATTCGCGCTGGTCGGAAAACGGTCCGGATAGCGCGGCAGTACATGCGCGTGATCCATCGCATCGCGGTAGGCGGGGCTATAGCCGAGCGCGCCGTGGGCGAGTTCGCCGTTGCCGCTGCGCACGCCGCTGGCGCCCGCCGGAGCGACGACTTTCGCGTCGCCACCATGGCAATCCGTGCAGCCGAGCACGACAGCCTCGCTCGCGTGCATGGTCTTTCGATCGCTTTTGGTATGGCAAGAAACGCAGCCGGTCGATTTCGCATCGGCGCTTTCCCAGTTCTGAAAAGCCGGCGCATCCGGTGCGGTCACGTAGAGGCGTTCGACCGCTTCTTCGGTGTGCGCGAGGGTCAGGCGGGGCATCGTCCCGACGAACAGCGCGAGTAGCGCCAGCGCGAATTGACGCGCGGCCAGTGCGGGAAGCAGGCGGCTCGAACGGGGCCAGGTCGACGGCGGATGCGCGTAGCTCATGCCTTGCTTCCTCAGTAGGTCAGGACCAGATTGGCCAACACCGAGTAGTAGGTGCTGTGCCGGTCGCCATACAGATCCTTGAAACCTTCGCCGGGCAGCAATGCCGCACCGGACAGGCGGAATACGACGTTCTGGGTGAAAAACGGGCGGTAGATCCAGGACACCGATGCATCCGTGCCGATGCTGCGCGCGATGGATGCCTGGTTGCGCACGACTTCGAGTACCGCGGTCTGGTCGAACCAGAGCTGGTTGAGATTGGCCGAGACGCGCGAGGCCGGGGTCACGTCGAAATCGGCACCGACGCCGATCAGGCGCAGGCCGGGATTGTCGAAGTTCGATTGCCCGTTCTCCTTCGACGAACGCAGGTCGTTGAGCAGCCCGTTGCGCGAGGACAGCGCGACGCCCCCACCGCCGATCAGCGGTACGTTTTGGCGGATCCAGTAGCTGGTGTCGGCGCCGGCGAAGATCGGGTTCTCGAAGATGGCATCGAATCCAGTCGAGCGGTTGTCATATGGATTCTTGTCGCCGCTCGCATACGCGCCCGAGGCGCGCACACGGATCCAGTCGAAGTCCATCGACGCTTCGGCGGCGAGGAAGCCGGCACGGATGTCCGTGCTCTGGCGCACGAACACGCCTGGGGTCTGGTGGCCGAATGCGCCATACGCGGACACGGTCAGATTGAGCCGACCGAAGTGGCCGTCGCCGTTGTAGCCCAGATAACCGACGTCGTAAGTGCGCGGTACCTCGATGCCGATCGAGGCCGGGCGCTGGATGAAGCCGTTGCTGTCGAAGAACGCACGATCTTCGCGATTGCGGTTGTAGATCAGCGTGGCCTGCGAGGTAAAACCCTTGACCGGAAAATCCTGCCGATACAGGTTCGCGATCAGGATGTCGTCCTGGCGCGGCGCGCGGGTGATGTCGTTGAGACCTGAGTTGATGTCCTTGTCCAGACGCCGGAACCACGCCAGGTTGTATTGCCAACGATTGTTGTCGCGGTTGCCGAAAAGGCGCACGCCAGGCTGGCTGTCCTGATACAGGAAGCCGCGGAAATCGGAATTGAACGGCTGGATGCCGATCCGCACCGAATCGAAATCGTAACGGCTGGAGACGTTGCGCAGATGCTTGTCGAACCACAGCTCCTGCACGCCGATGAACGCGTCGTCGCGGTTGACGCCGAGGCGCGGATCGACCTGCAGCGCGCGCGCTTCCTGCGTGTGCACACGGTTGTAGTTGAACGCGAGGGTCGCGCGGTACTCGATATCCGGCGGCTTGAACGTGGTGTCGCCGATCGAGTAGTCGACACTGGCGATCAGCGTTTGCGCGAAGACCACCTGGTTGACGCGGCCCAGCACGTCGAGTTCGCCCGCCGAGCCGGTGCCTTGCGGGCCGACCGGCGTCGGCGTGGAACGCGGTTCGAGCACGCTGTCGGAGATCACACTGACATTGAGAAAGTGATCGCTGCCCTTGATCGGCAAGTCGGCCTTGAGCTGATTCTGGTTGTAGGGGTCGTACCACGGATGCTTGAATCCGAGCGCCTCCATGATGCGCCAGCGATCGGGTACCGGCAGGAAGCTGCCGGGTTGATCCACCGGCGCGGGGTAAATCCCATCCGGGTTCTGGATTACGACCTGCGGCAATGGCTCGTACGGATGACCGGGACGGCGACGCGGAATGTCCGAGACGTACGGATCGTACGTCGGCGCCGGCAGCATGCCGATAAAATCGAGCCAGTGCGGGGCGATGCTGGCCGCTTGCTGTGCCTGCGCACTGCCCGCCGCGAGCACGATCGCGAACGCGGCCAACATTGGAATTCGGTTCAGTGCGTCAAGTGAGCTGCGCATGTCACTTGCCCTCGCAGACGTTTTCATCGGTCGAGCCGAGGAATGGTGCTTGCGGACATTGCACGAAGCGCAGATGTGCGCCGCCCGGCGCGAGCCGATCGGCACGCATCGCCGGCGGCGCATTGGCAATCGTGCCGAGCGCGATGCCGGCGTTGTAGAGGCCGAGGAAACTCACCATGTCGTCCTGGTCAACGCCGTCACCCGATACGCCGATACCACCGACCAACGTGTTGCCGCGATAGATCGGCACGCTGCCAGGGAATACCTGGATGCCGTTTGGCAGGCGCGCAATGCCGGTGCAGTTTTGCGGCACGTCGCCGAGTGGGGGCAACACGGTGCCGTCGAGCGACACCGGAAGCCCGACCTGCTGCAGGTAGAACGCCAGGTGCAGCGCGACTTGGTTGTAGACGAGATCGAGTTGCAGGCCATCCTTGAACGGACTCCATTGATCGAATGGATAGCTGAACGGACCGGAGGGCGTGCCGCTCACGCCATCGGGGTAGTACGGCCTCGACAGGTTGCCGCCGGCGCGATCGGTGAACGCGATCGCGCCATCGCCCAGCGCGCTGGGCAGACCAAGGAATGCACGCACGCGACTTATGTAGTCGGCGAATCGACTGACGCCAATCGTGGTGAACGCAACGCTGGTGGTGCTCACCGTGTCGGCGAGATAGCCGGCGCTCGCCGCCTGCATCAGCGCAGTCGCTGCCGGTGCATTGGCGAGATCGCCGGCGGCATAGGCGCCGGAGTTGAACATCGCGGTACGCGCCTTTTGCAGCGCGACATCGGTGCCGAAAATCGGCGCATCGCGGCTGCGCGCGACCGCGAGCGCGACCCCATTGGTATCGACGACGGCGACGGAGATGCGCGCCGAACTGCCAAGCGGTTTGCGGATCTGCGCACGCGCGCGATTGGCAATCTTCAATGCTTCGCCGACCACGCTGCGTACCTCGTCGGCACTCAGCGCATTCGCCCCGTCACTGCCGGCGCGCGGCGGATAGCGGTTATTGCCGGCACCATCGACGAGCACGAACGCATCGAGACCTGGGTAGTCCATGGTGGCCGGTCGAATGCCCGATGCAGGCTGGCCGAACGCGGTACCTGCGACGATGGCCGACCCGGCGTAATAGCCCGGCACTCCAATCAGACTACCTGCCGAGGCGCCGAGTGATGCATACGCGGGCGCGCTCGCCGGAGCACGGGCGAGATCGGAGAACTCGACGTCGGTAAAGCGGAACGTCTTGCCGTCGATCGTTATCTGGTCCCCGCGCCGATCAACCGGCGCGCCATATCCGAAGGTGCCGGCCCAGGCGACGAGTTCATCGGCACTGCGGTCGCGATCGCGGATGTCCGCATCGAGGCCGTAGGTCGCGTCGGCAACCACGCCGATGCCGCCAACCGGCGTGCCATTAAGGTATAGCGGGAAACCGCCGGGATCGGCCGACAGGCCGAGCGGCGATCGGTGCGGCCCGGGGCTGGTGCCCGCGGCGAAGCGTGTGGAAAGGTCGGAACACGGCAATTGGGAAAACTGTACGCCGAACAGTGGGCCGCCCGGCGCGTTGATCTCGCCGGGATTGAAGTGCTCCTGCACGATCTGGCTCGCGGTCCGCGTCGAGAACGCATTGCCCTCGCTCGACAGGTACGCGCCGGTGATCGCCTTGGCGATCGCGGCGAGCTCACTGGGCACGACCAGATTTTCGAGGCCGCCAGTGACGCCGCGGTTCGAGGTGATCGTGACGTTCGCTCGTGCGCCGGTCATGCGGTACACCGCGAGCACATTGCCGACACGGTCGACGACCGCGATTGTTGCTGGCGTGCCCTGTGCCTGCGCTTCGTTGACGGCGCGCGAAATGACCAGGCCGATATCGGTCGGCGCGAGCAGCGAAGTCGAGTTCGCGCAGGAGCCACTGCAGCCGGAATCGCTACTGGTCGGCGGTGGGCTGATTGGTGGCGCGGTGCCGGCGGAGCTGGTGGTATTGCTCCCACCGCTGCAACCGGCCAGAAAGACGACTCCGGCCAGCAGCGCACCTGATAGTGACTTGCGCATCGATCCCCTCCCCTGGCACTCCCATCGCGACGAGCACACTCGCGACGTTCGCGCCCGAGTATACCCGGGTCGCACGGGAAGCAAACGCGGATGCCGGCAATCTGGAATTGTTCCTTCCGTGCAGGAGACCGCTCGCCACCTTTAGCCGACGCTGTCACCCGGCAAACCGGTTCGGCGCTCCCACCAAGGCACACGGCGGAATGTCTGATTGAGGCCTGCCTTGATCGCGCGTGACCTGCGCAACTTCCGACACGCACCCAGCCGGCGCGCAAGGAGCGGCCCCGCCACGCGCCTTATCCCGAGGGCGTCGCGACCGGCGTCTGGCCTGTTGCTGTTGCGGGCGGGAGCGGGTGCGGTGACGGCTTGAGTCCGGTCTTCATCAGCTCCGGTGCGCGGTGGTAGTCGTGGCAGTCGATGCAGGTGCTCTGGACCTTCTTGTCGGCGTGTGCGCCGCCGTGGCATTCGCGGCAGGTCGCGATGCCGGGAATCAGCAGATCGCTTGATGCACGCGACTGCGGCGCGTTCTTGTGGCAGTCCTCGCACTTCATCGTCGAATGCTTGACGTGGGTGAAGTTCGCCTCGACATACCAGGCGCCGGAAACACGCACCGGCGCGATCTTCCAGTCCTGCCCCGCTTCGGTCGGCGCGGTGACGGTATGGCAGGTCACGCAGGCCTTGCCGGTGAACACCGTTTGCGCGGCTTCGCGGGCGCGCTCGCGCGCCCAGGCGAGGGCCTCCTGCTTCTGCTGAGGCGAAATCTCGGCGGTCTGTCCCGGGCGACGCCGTTGCTGCACGCCGGCGGGCGCACGCGCGTCGGCATAACCGCCTTCGAGCGCGCGTTTGGCGTAGTACTCATCCAGTGTGTAGATCACGCCGGCCGGATTGGCATGCGGCACTTCACGCTCGGGATCGAGGGTGTCGAAGGTCAGCTTGTGGCATTGGTGGCACAGACCTTCAAATGCGATCGGTTGCATCTTCGCGCCACCCGGTTCGGTGCGATGGCAGTCCGCGCAACTCATCACGCGATGTCCATCCGGCGTGTTAAGGCCTTTCGCGACCAGATGCTTCTGGTGGTTGAACTTGAGGCCCGACATTTCCTTCAGATCCGCACTCCAACGCGCGGTCTGCGGAGCAAACTTTCCGTTAGCGTCCCACGCCGGAAGATTGAGGCGGAACTCCGGATGCTTGGTGCCGAAATCACCGACATCGCTGAGGTCGCTCGCATTCGGCACTCTCTCCTTCAGGCCCGCATGGCAATCCGCGCACAGACCCTGGTCGGTGCGGATCATGCCGTCGGCACCCTGATGGTCCTGATGGCACGCGCGGCAATGGGTGTCACCAAGCGCAGCGAGATCGAATTTCACCGGATCGGCGTGCGCCTTCGTATTCGCATGGCAGGTCAGGCAGGCCTCGTTGCGTACGCGCACGAATGGCTGTTGATGACACTGCGTGCAATCGGAGCCGAACTGGCGGTGCGCGGAGTCGAGCGGACCGGGATTCCAAAAGCTAGTTCCCGGCAGATGCGTATGCGCGAGAAACGCGCGCAGCGGTTTGACGTAGTGCGATGCTGCGGGCAGCGCAAAACCGAAGCCCAGGATCAACACGAACAACAACCACGAAGGCCCGCGTTTGCCAAGCCAGGTTTGCGCCAGCTTGGTCGGCCGAGCGCGCCCGGCCTTGGCGGCAGCCTGCTCGCCCTTGTCCAGCGCGCTGACTTCGATTGCCGCGTCGTAACCCGGCGGCGCCGCGCGCAAGGTCAGCCGTGTCGAGCCGACCTCGATCTTCGCACCCGCGCCGACATTCACCGCCTGGGTGATTTCGCCATCGACGCGAATGCCGGCGACGATCAGTGATTCGACCCGGTATTGTCCGCGCCCGATCGCCGAAACGCGTGCGTGCTTCAACGCCACACGCAGATCGGACAAGTAAATCGCCTGATCTGTGGCGCGCCCGATCGTCAGCACATCGCCGTCGTGGACACTGTCCTCGCTGGCAACCGAGCCTTTGCCTTTCCTGATCACACGGTGGATCAGCCAACGCATCGTGATCCGCCCTCGCGTTCTCTCATCCGGATGATTCCTGTGTAACGGGGCACGAGTGCGCTACCAGTAGAAGAATGAGGACGCGATGTGGCCGATCAGCGCCGCGAGCATCGCGAACGACAACGGCACATGCACATACAGCCAGATTTCCATCATCGCCTGATACTGGATGTCGCGCACCACACGTGTCGCCAACGCCTTTTTGCGCGACAACAGGTCGATCAGCTTGCGCAGTGCCTCGGTCTGGCTGTTGCCCGCATCGCTGGCGAGGAAGTCGACCATCGCGAAGATGGTCTGACCGGCAGCTGGCGCCTGCTTTTGGGTCTTGCTGGCGCGCGCCGCGATCGCCTCGCGAACGCGCGCGAGCGCCGCATCGGAGCCGTCTTGCGCGCGTAACTGCGTCCACACGCTGCCGCCCAGGCGCGTGTTGTCGATCGAACGCAGCACCACTGCGTGGATTGCCGGATCGATCCCGTCAGCGAGCGTGATCGCGTTCTGGTCGATATCGGCGATCTCCTCAAGCAACGCATCGCGCGTAGCGCTGTCGCGATTGCGCGTCATCAGCACCGGGTAACGCAGGTACGTGTAGACGCCGAAAAAACCCGAAAACACGACCGCGAGCATCAGCAGGAAGGTCAGCGTGTGCAGGTTCCAGTGCAACTGAAAACCGGCGTGCAGCAGTACGATCAGGATCAGCGCAGTGCCCAGATAGATATGCGCCGACAACCAGCCGCGCAGGGTGCCGACCCGGTTTGCATAGGTGCGCTTGCGCACGCCGAGCACCATCAGCCAGACCACGAGCAGCGCAGCCACGGTGCCGAGCGTGTAGCCGAGCCAGGTACCGCCATTCGCGGGACCGCCCGGATCGTGCCAGAGGTACAGTGCGGTCGATACCGCGCAGAGCGCGATGGCGATCCAAAGCCAACGCGAGCGGGCGTGAGTAAGGATGGAAGCGTGCATGGTCTCAGTGGCCGGGGTTCATTGCACAGTGGCAGGCGATCGGCGTTTTCTGGGGTCGCACAGCATCAGCGTCGCACTTGTGCATATGCGGGAAATTCTTCGGGACTGATCCGGATCGCAGCTCCAGTCGGGCACGCGCGCACGCAGGCCGGACCGCCGGAAAGATCCTTGCACATGTCGCACTTGACCGCCTTCTTCGCTTCGCCGGGGACTTTCTTCTTCGCATCATGCGGCGCCTCACCCGGGCCCGGGCCGAGGCCCAGCATCAACCACTGCAGCAGGCCAGGCTTGCCCGGCGGCTTGCTCGCCATGTGGATCACGTCGTAGGGGCAGTTGCGTTCGCAGTTGCCGCAGCCGATGCAGTTGTCGGCGATGAACACCTCGC
>JBDTWV010000019.1:0-13173 GCA_040006495.1 Dokdonella sp. | reverse complement strand
GGCGCATAGGCTCGACGCGTCAGCCTCGGCAGGCTAATCGGAGCAGTTGTTCGAGCATTCATAGTCTTGGCATGGCGCGCCACCATACATAGCCGCGAACCCGAAGGCTTCTGGGTCTTTCGTAAACCAGTGTACGCACTAAAGTCGCCATCGAGATCATCTGCTCGTCGGGCTCTACCGTGACGAATGCGCATATGTGCACACACATGCGCTTATGCGCGCAGGGCTATACAGAACTGATCGGACCTGCACGCAAAATCCGAGGGCGCCCGAAAGCAGACCGCGATTTGCCATGTCCGGAATGCATGGGGTGGCTTCGAGGTAACTGCGCGGTCACATGTCGGCCAAAGCAAGGTTCCCTGCGGTGCATCGATGATAGTTCGAGGGCCGCCGCCGACCTCGGCATTGATCTTTTGAGCGTTTCGAAAACGAAGCGCTTTGATGGCATTTCGGTTTATGCCGACATCGAAGGGTTCTCAGCGTACGCAGACAAGCACTTGAATGAAAATCCCGAGGACTTAGTGCGCGCGCTTAACGTCGTGCGCTCCGAATTGGAGAGGGTTACTCACACGGACGTTGATGGACGTAGCGTGCGATTTGTCCGCGACTGCGTTCACGGGATCATCCTGAAAGGCACCGCGCATACCACCGATGTCGAGATTTCGATTGGCACGGCCACCTTGTGCGCCGGTGCACTGCGCAGAAGGTTTGCCTGCGCCATCGCCTATCTCAGCGGCGGTTTCAACTCTGAAGTGCGCCACCCTGAGGAACCAAGCTGCGCAGGAGCGTTTTCCTGCGCAGCTTCGCCGGCAAGTGCAATTGCACATGCACATGCGCTTCACGCACCTCATGACGAACGAACCCAATCAAGATCAGCGCAACGGTGCAGCCGAACGACGTCGCGCAGCCAGTGCGCAGCCCCGGATCGATGCCGAGTAGTGGAAGCAGGTCGAAGCGCGACTGCGCGAAGACTGGAGTCCGGATCAGGTCGCCGGTAGCGGCGAGAGAGCGGTGAGCCACTAGCGCATCTATCCGCATATCGCCGAGGATCGTCAGGGTGGCGGCGCGCTGTGGAGACACCTGAGCCGACGCAAACGACGACACCGCAGCGGCACAATGCGGAAGCGTCAACGTTTTTGTGGTCGCCGGATCCATCAACGTTCTGCGTTCGTGGAAGCGCGCCGACGTGTCGGTGACTGAGAAGGCGACACGATCGTCGGCAAGGGTCTGGCGCACATCGTGACCCTTGTCGAGCGCAAGGTGGGTCTGGTGCGTCTGCTGCCCATGGCCAGCGGCGAGTGCGAGTCGATCATGCGTGTAGTCTTGCATGCACTATATCCGCTGTGCCAGCAGGTCCATACGCTCACCTGGGACATTGGAAGCGAGTTCGCCAAGCATGCGGGGATCGACATCGCGCTGGAGGCCACCAGCTATTTCGCCGCCCCCCTATTCGTCGCGGCAATGCGGCAGCAACGAGACCGTCTATGGCCTCGTACGCCAGTACCTGCCCAAAAGGTGCGATCTCGGCACCATCACGGGCGCGCAACTTCAGCAAATCGAGGACCGGCTCAACCAACGCCCGAGGAAACGAATAGGCTATCGCACGCCTCAAGAAAATTTCGAATCGTCCTTCCACCGTGGTGCATTTCGGAATTGAATCAGATCCTGAACTGAGCGCGCTCGAGCACGATGCCGACGCCCAGATCCTTCCACGGCAATGAGGCCAGATAGCATTCGGCGGACGCCTTTGATCTTCCATGATCGCCGATAGGTCACCTCGGCCACCTACAATCCGTTGATCGTTTCGGTCAGCGCGTTGTCGAAGGAGCCGCTGCGGCTGCCGACGGATGGCGCGTTGCTCGCTTCGGCGAGCCGCTCGGCGTAGCGGATCTAGCATACGAATGAATCACAACTTTGCGACTTGTGCCGGAATGCGCGTCTGCACGAATCCCAAGTACAGCACAGGTACAGCGCTCAGCTCTCACCAACCTGATTCAGCTTCGTTAGCTATTGATTTAAATATCTTTTTTTTCGCCCTTAGCTACTATAGAATTCTCTGCAATTTCATAGACTTGCGCTATCAATCGCCGATTGAAAATCCCCGTGTCGGCGGTTCGATTCCGTCCCCGGCCACCATTAAATCAAATACTTACGCTGTTTTCTCAGGCTACCAATCGGTAGCGACGGATTCTGGTGCCAGTTCGGCGCACATTTCGCGCACAGTCAACGCGAAGTGGGTTCTTTCCCTGTGCCTTCTCGAAATCGGACGCTCCCGAGGTTAGACGTTAGTGAGCTGCATTTTGGTCAACGATCTCAACGTAGCCAATCAATTCGATCGAATGTAGAACCCGCACTTGTCAGCAGCAGGCTGGCCTTGGGCGCGAAGCAATCCTCAAAGCTGCGACCGCTCACTATTCCGAGTACGCGCAGCGCCGCATTGACTGCATGCTGAAAAACGCCGGCATGATTCCCGACGAGGACGAAGGCGAGCCGGTCTAGTAGGGCTAGTACCGCCCCGGTCGCCAGACGTAAGGGCGCGCGCTTGCGGAGACGGCCGGTGATACAGTGCCGCTCCCGATGGAGGCAATAAACCATGCGCCGCATAACCGTGTTTGAGCGCGAAGGAAGTTGGCGGTTCTCGTCACCTCAAGGCGAACACAGAGGCGAGCACCGTAACGCATTGGATGCGGCAATAGCCGGTAGAGATTTCGGCGAGACCCTATACGGCGACGCCTTGGGCTTTGTGATTCGACTGCAAATCCCATATGAAGCCGGCAGCGACGCGGGCATTGTGATTCATTCCAAGGTGTTCTCTTAGTGACGGTAGAAACGGGCTCGCTTGCTGAATTGTGGACGTGCGTCTTTTCGCTTGGTACCGGTGTCCGCTATCTAGGGTTCTAGCGTTATGACTCCGCGTATCCTTGAGATCGTCACGCTTTGACGCACCGAATGAGTGAGGTCGGTTTCCAGCGTTTAGCGCGGGAGTTTGTCACTCGGCTAAGCCTGGCGTGGGGCCAAGCGTCGCTGCGATCGACGTTCAGCACGGCGCGCCCTAGTCACGATTCGGGTTGACGTCGGACGCAGGCGAGACCTGCCGGCAGTTGCCATCGCGCAGGACGTCGTGAATGCGTAGGTGATCATCGCGAGTCCCGATGAGGATGTTGAACCATGCCCGGCGGAACAGCCGGACGAGTTTGGTGCTCAATTGCGTGCTGGTGCGTTTGCGCTCGATTACGTCGACGAGGCCGAGGTATTTCGCGCCGTCGGTATGCTGGCGCTCCAAGCGACTCATGGCCAAGCTGTTGCGGCGACGCGAGGCAGGCGTGCGGTCGAAGCCACCAACTGCGAACGTTTGGCTACGGCCAGACAACTTGAGCACGCGCGCAGGAGCCCTCTCGATGCTCGCGTCACGCCCCAGTTGAAGCGTGAAATATCCCCAGTGGCTGACGTCGCGGCGTCCGCCCATAGACGGGATCTTGGCTAGCCACAGACTGCCATCGGTGCCGCGTAAACTGGCTTCCCATGAGGGACGGCGGAGCGAGGTGCCGCGCACGACAAGGTTGCACGACCCGTGGGTCCAACTGCTCATCGTCGCCGCGCTCCACCAACTCCCCCTACTCCGCCGCCGCTTCCAGTTCACGCAACTTCGTGAGCGGAGGCGCGCTCATGTTGCTCGCGTGCACCTATTCTCCGCCTTCCGAATCATGCAAGTGCAGCGCGCCCCTGTACCGTTCGTCGCTGACGCCCAGGACCGCCCAAGCAGAGCACGGCGTCCTGTTCGATTGTCCGCGCATTTGTTCTGTCAGAGGTCGCTATGAAGCGACCAAGCGAGTCAAGCAGTCGCGAGCAACTCTTTCTTGCGAGCCTGCAGTTGCCGACCTAAGGTCACTAACGCCTCCTTGGACAGGAGCTTTTTGGCCCGCGGGAACATTTCCTTTTCTTCTTCGTCGGCGTGATGCTCGACAAGCTCTTTAAGAACCTTGGCCCGCCCGCTGAATTGTTCGCTCGTCGGATCGGTTTTCAGAAGGTCGGGCAGGACCAGATCGCCTGCCGCGCGGTGTTCCTCCAACGCCTCAAAGTACATCTTGGCGTCATCGCTCTTATCGCCAGCCGCCTTGAATGCGGGATAGAAGATTTCTTCTTCAATCGTCGTATGTGTTTTTAGCAGCGCATCGATCTTCCCAACCAAGGCGACGCGCTTCTTGGCGGCTCGCGTGGTCGTCGCGGCCAACATATCGAGAAGTTCACGAACCTCCTTGTGATCCGCCTTGAGCAGCGTAAGGGCATCCATTATTGACATCTCCAACAGTGAGGGAGGCGCCAGCTTAAGGACGCGTGCTAAATCAGACTTGAATGCTGTTGGCCCGACGGCTCTCTCATTCAGTACAGGTTTCAAGCAGACGCTACCCCGCGTTGTACGCGATCCTTCTGAGCACAAAACTGTCTGCTTGCCATGACGCCCGCTGCACGACAGAACATTGCGATGAGACGCCAGGCCGATATCAGGACCCTCACTCAACTCCAAATCCGGACACAAGAAAGCCCGTGTGCGCAATCGCGCATCAATTGAACCAAGTGAACCGTGTAGCGACGGCAGCCAGGATGTCGGTGCGCCTCCATTCCATAGGCATCCGGTTGCGCAGGCTTCTCCAAGCGGCCTGATTCGGCAGATGAGTAGCCAGAATTTGACGAAGCGAGGTGATCGCCGGACGCGCCGCCATGAATCGATCAGGTGAACAAGTTTGCTCCAGAGGTGGTGGCCACGCGCAAATTCCACCTGACCGGAGATTTAGGATGGAACAGCGTGCAGAGCGCAGCAAACGTCGCCAATTCAATGACGACAGAATTGAAAAGCTGTTTCAAAAGACTCGCAGCGCGATGATGATCGCAGGATCGGACTTACACGTCGGCAGACGCGAACGTGAAGCGCAAATTTGCGCGAACCGGTTCACGAACGAAGCCGCAGCAAACGTCCTGGATAAGGCGGCAACGCATCGAATATTCGCTCGATCGGTAGTCGCTGTAGCGAGGCGGCTAGAGCCTGAACAGAAGTCGGAAACGTCCCCATGTGTTCACTATCGATACACGCCGCGGCAATCATCTTGACGGCAGGTTGGACGTTGGTTCAAACCTGTCCCGCGATGGCTTGTGAGTTGCCGGTCCTTGAGAACGTAACTCTAGCGTCGTATCAGAAAGGAGTGATATGCATGACCCCAAAACTACGAACTCTCCAGGCCGCCACAGTGGCGTTTGGACTCGCCCTACTAGCGCCGATTGCACTGGCCCAGCAGGCGACGGATCAGACCGGCGCGACCACCAAAGCAGCCGACAACACAGAGATGAACCAGCGCGATCGTTCATCGGAAACGCTTACGCCGTCCGACCAGCCGAACAATAAGGCTGACATCAAGCTGGCGGCGGCGGTCCGAAGTGCAATCGTCGGTGATGACTCGCTGTCCATCATGGCGCACAACATCAAACTCATCGCGGCTAGCGGAACGGTGACTCTGCGCGGTCCTGTGAAGACGGATTCAGAGAAGGCACGAGTCGAGGAGCTGGTCAGAAACGTTCCCGGTGTCAACAAGATCAACAACAACTTAGATATTAAGCAGTAATCAACATTCAAGGAGCATATTCATGAAAGCATCTGTGTACTGCATAGCCAAGACCCGTGAACAGGCCGAGAACATTGTCGATGACCTGAAGCGCGGCGGCTTCCGCAACAACGAAATTTCCGTACTGTTGCCGGACAAGCACGGCACCAAAGATTTCGCGCATGAGCACAATACAAAAGCACCCGAAGGAGCGACGACTGGCGGCGTAGCGGGCTTGGGTGTCGGCGCCGCCGTGGGCTGGTTGGCGGGCATCGGTGCGCTGGCAATTCCTGGCGTGGGCCCGTTGATTGCAGCAGGACCCATCATGGCCGCGCTGGGCGGTGCGGCAGTAGGTACGGCGGCCGGCGGCATCATCGGCGCGCTCGTCGGCATGGGGATTCCTGAGTTCGAGGCGAAGCGCTACGACGCAAAGATCCGCGAAGGCAATATCTTGCTCTCTGTGCACACGGAAGATGGCAAGCAGCGCGACGCTGCCAAAGAGATATTCAAGCGCCATGGCGCCGAGGACATCTCCAGCGGAACAGAGGCGAAGGCCAAAAGCGCGTAAGGCGCGTAAGGCGCGCCAGCTTCGTATACCGTCCCACTGCGGACGCCGCGCCAAATGTGCGCGGCGTCCGCATAACGAGGTAGAGATTTTGCCGGCAGTCCACTGCACGATGAGCTGCAGGAAAAATGCTACAGCGCTTTGGAGAGTGGTTTTCGATGGAGTGGTTCACGGGCCGCCCAGGGAGTTTCGTCATCGGCTCAAGGTTCACCTATAAACGGTCGAGTAACCTCCACTATCCGATAGCATTCACATGCACCGGCGTTCAAATAGCCCCAGCCGTACTGTTATTGACTCAAGTTCTTCTGCCGACGAGGCGCAGAGCGCTGCTGCCGCAGGTCTGCAGTACGTATCCGCAAAAGACGTGGGGATACATCGCGCGGGACGCAGTCCGCGTTTCATCTACCTGTACGATGATGGCACTCGGGTTACGGACCACCGCACGCTCGATCGGATTCGCCAGCTCGCGATCCCTCCAGCCTATGTCGACGTATGGATCTGCGCGCAAGGCAATGGGCACCTCCAAGCGGCTGGGCGGGACGCACGTGGACGCAAGCAATACCGCTACCACGCCAGGTGGCGAGCGATAAGGGATCTTGGCAAGTTCGATCGGATGGTTAGCTTCGGCAAGGCATTGCCACGTCTGCGCCGCAAGCTAAGCCGCGACTTGGCGACTCGCGGTCTGTCTCGGCCAAAGGTCCTAGCCCTGACACTGAGCGTGATGGCCGATACCTTGATGCGTGTCGGGAATAATCACTACTCGCGTGAGAATAAGTCCTACGGGTTGACCACGCTGCGCAATCGCCACGTGCGACCGTATAGGGGTCGTCTGCACTTTCACTACCGAGGAAAGAGCGGTCAGATACGTGACACGCACTTAGATAACGCGCGGCTGATACGTCTTGTCAGAACCATCCAACAACTACCAGGCCAGCGCCTGTTCCAATACGTCGACGACGATGGCGTTCTCCGTCCGATCGATTCATCGACGGTGAATGAGTATTTACGCGACGCCACCGGCGGTCTCTTCACCGCAAAGGACTTTCGCACCTTCGGCGGTACGGTGCAGGCGGTCGCGGTCCTTGCGCGAACACCAGTGCCTGAGGCCGGAGACGCAGCCCAACGATCCGCGTTGGCGGCGGCGGTCAAGGAAGTGGCGGCGACGTTGGGCAATACACCGGCGGTGTGCAGAAACTCATATATCCACCCCGACGTATTTGTCGCCTGGTCGAATGGCACGCTGCATGCTGCGATTCCAGAAAGCGCAATCAGCCATCGGCGCGAGCTCGAACGTCGCACCATCGCTCTTCTGGTGGCGCAAGCCCGTGCCAACCGTTCCTCGCGCCCCCGGCGGGCAAGTTCGTGAACGGACTGCTACGAAGGGTGAATGCGAACGCCGCGATATCGCGCCGCGCGGCTGCCTTTTGGCAGAATCTATGTTTAGGTTCTGCCGTGTCGCGACGACACACTGCAAAAGATTGGGTTCTCCCGCAATCACTTAAAGCGATTCGAGGACCTCCATCCGCGTTATTTGGAATTTTTTAATCTGGAGCGCGGAGCGCCTGTCAACGCATTGAAATGGACGCCGTGGGCTGACAGTCCCTACCGCACTACTGACGCTGGTCTCATTCCAGTTTTCGATGCGCGCTGTGACGCTAGCACTCTCCGAACCCACGCTTCGAGCGAGACACGACTTGCGCAGTAACGCGGGCCTTTGTGCTGCGCTATTTTCATTTGAGTGATGCCAGTTGTGAAAAACCTCTCCATATATGATTGTGCGGTGGTCGGTGCGGGTCCGGGCGGCATGACGGCCGCTATATACCTGACACGATCACGTCGCAGCGTGGTCCTGCTCGATGCCGACCAAAGCCGGGCGCACTGGATACCGCGCAGCCACAACTGCCCAGGCTTTCCACATGGGATATCCGGCGACGAGTTGATCGAACGATTGCGTGAACAGCTATCTTTCTACAAAGTGTCAATCGTACGTACGCGGGTGACAGGGCTTGAGCGGAAAGACGACTGTTTTTGCCTGACCGACGGGCGGCGTGATATTTGGTGGGCCAGAAGCGTGATTCTTGCCACGGGCATTGTTGATGTGCTTCCGCATGATTCTTGGGTGCCTCAAGCAATGCAACTGGGCGCGCTACGTCTATGCGCCATTTGTGACGGCTACGAGGCGAGCGACCGGATGCTCGCGGCCTATGGCCCGCTCGCTTCCGCCCTGAGCCATGCATTGTTTCTACGAACGTTCTCACCGTCTGTTGCAGTCGTCCCTTGCGACGATGCG
This sequence comes from Dokdonella sp., assembly GCA_040006495.1. Lineage (GTDB taxonomy): Bacteria > Pseudomonadota > Gammaproteobacteria > Xanthomonadales > Rhodanobacteraceae > Dokdonella_A. The sequence goes on along the minus strand of JBDTWV010000019.1, from coordinate 4,724 downwards.
CAACCGGATCAGGCTCAGGTCAAAACGGCTCAGGCAGCAGGTATCGAACTTATGCGCCGACCTCGCGCGCTGGAGTTCGATGGTTCGCACTGCCTCTTCATTGACCACGACGGCGCACCGCGCGTCTTTGACGTCGTTTATCCAGTTCTGGGCAGCCAGACGCAGTCCGGGCTGGCGACGCGCTCGGGCGCGCGCGTTGATGAAAACCTGGAGCTGATCGTCGGGAAAGATCAACAGACATCCATTGATGGCGTGTATGCCGTCGGCGATGTCGTGAGTGCACTCAATCAAATTTCAGTTGCGTTGGGCCACGCGGCAATTGCGGCGACAGCGGTGCACAACAAGCTCCCGAGCAATTTTCGCTGAGTCTTGGCGCGAAGGCATCAAATCCGCGACTCACGTTCAAGAGCATCGGCGCTCGTTAGAGACATTTGCGTTGCTTCGCGCCTTGCGGAAGGCGGGCGTGTTCCCTGACGTTATCGCAGCGTGAGCACTTCTTTTGGTCACATGGCGCGATTTTTGCTAGGAGTAAAGACTTTGTTCTCGCGGTTGCGCTATGCGTAAAAACTGGTTCTTTTGTCACGAATGCAAGACGACTCATCCTGAATCCTCTTCAGGGTGCGCGCTCTACGTCTGCCCCTACTGCAGCAGCACCTCGGTCGAACTCATTCCTCGGAGCGATGTCGCAGCCCGGCTTATGGCGGGAGCGCTTTTACCCATCGAACTGAAAGCTACAGGTCGCGCTCGTACGTCCACTGTTGATACAAGTGCGCAAGCTAACATCCGCCTCACTGGCCAACGGCCTGCGGTAAAACTGCCAATCAAAGGTTCATGATCTATCCACTTGGCGCACCGGGCACGTAACGTCCAGTACCCTCCCGTCGGGAGTAATGGCGAAAACGCGCTCGTCCGTTGTGGCTGCTTCCTCGTGCTGTCCTGTTAGCGCGCCAAACGCTGCCAACACTCCTACGCGGTTACCGAAGCGAAAGGCAAGCAGTCGATGGCGGCGCCACCCGCCTTCTACAGCGATTCCCGGATGCACATGGCCGGCTTCGATGGATGAAGGCGAGAGTTGGGGAGTTGCGATTCTCGGATTCACGCCATGAAGAATGTGGACCGTGAACAAGCGACGTTGCGTACTAATTTCTGCGGGAGTCATTCAGGCGTTCTCGTGCAAAAGCGTTCAGCACACCTCAAGGATCGCTCGGTATGCTTGCGTGACGCGATGCACTTAAGGTCACGCAGTGGCAAGCAGGGCCCCACTCGCCCCTCGTGGGGCGGGGTTTACCACTGACCACACGTGGCCCCGTATGTGCACGGGCAGTTCTCGAGGGGAGCGGAGCAACACACGTTTGCACAGGCGCTCCAATGAGGATAACTGAGCGCATGCAGCACCCATGGGCGTCGCGGAGTACCTCACTTCACTCACCACTGACTACCCAGCCAATTGGAGACAGACCATGACGAACAGTTACTTGGCGTTGGCGCTTGGCTTTGCCTTCTGTCTTGGAGGGTGTGCGACGGCTTCGCAGCACCAAACAGTCGCCGGTGACGCATACGCGCAGTCTGACGATGCGGCTTTCAAATTGCTCGATATGAACGGCGACGGCTATCTGACCGTGGACGAGTTGGAGCAGCAGCATGCGGTGGCGCTGCTCCGCGACATGCACAGGGCGGACACCAATGCGGATCGCAGGGTGTCGTTGGCTGAGTGGCACGCATGGTGGCCCACGTCCGAGCGCGCGCCGCCGGCCGCTTCGATGGAGTTGCTCAATCGCAGCTCGGCTCCACTTGGTGGAGGTCGCAGCGCCGGGAATTAAGCGGAGCGCTTAGCTTGGATCACGCGATTCCCCCGAACCTGTCTACGATCTTCAACGGCCGTATCTTCAACGCCTCCACGCATACGCCTCTACCAAGCTGGCATCGATTGTGCTGCGTCCAGAAGACGTCCCAGCACCCAAGTGGGCTGCTGTCAGCGGCGTCTTCGCCGCGGCGTGCACAGGGTGGCGACGAGCTCAAACCCGCTGTTGCATGTTGTAGCCAGCGCGGCACTCGATGACGGAAGTCCTTCAACGCATTTCGCGGTCACGGCAAAACACGGACCTTTGGCTCACGGGCCCATTGCCGCGTCTTGGCAGCGATAACGAATGCGCTAACCTCAGAACTATTCAAGACCCCATTGTCCTTTTTCACACCGCACGCCTTCAGCAACGCCTGCGCTCCTGAGTCGGCGACGATGGCTTTGAGATGTACAAACGCGTCGCTGACGAAGTCCCGCGCCGCTGACTCTGCAGTCAATTGTTTCGCCGCCACTTCACTTAAAACAACCGCTACGGCGTCGAAGAACACCGAAGGCGTGCCGGCGAGCTGCCCATCGGCTGGCATGTTTTTGCCGTCCGACATTACGGCACCACCGACCTTGGGCGCGACCATCTTCACTGCCGCGCCCGCGGCCTCCACCGCCTTGCGCAGTGTCTTTACGGTGGCGGCGTCCGAGCCGTCGTGGATCAGGATGCCGATCACCCGCCCCTTCAGCGTGTCTTTCATCTTGCCGATCGTTTGCAGTGCCGGCGACAGCGGCAGGTCAACCGGGGCCACTTTGGTCTTTGGAGCTGGCGGCATTGGCGACAGCGCCAAGCCATTTGCTATGCGAGTCGCGAGCTCCTCGTCGACGTGGCGCAAGTGGCCAACCATGGCTGCACGCACGTGCCAGGTTTCCACCTTGGACAGTTCGAACACGAACGCACTAGCGATATGCGCCTGCTCGGGCTTCGTTTGCGAGCGGTAAAAGCGGCGTGCCTGGCTGTAGTGGTCGGAAAATGATTCGGCACGGATGCGCCCCTTGCTGCCCTGTCCTGTGGGCTCCGCGGCGTGCGCGAATCCCTGTGGTGTTTCGCGCGGCGTATCTGACGATATGGAGTTAGGCTCGTAGCTGACGCGGCCTTTCGGAGACTGCATTTGCATGTGCGCATCGCGCTGCAGGTTGGCATACGGACACTTGGGCGCGTTGATCGGTAACTGATGGAAGTTGGGGGTGCCCAGCCGCGACAGCTGCGTATCCAAATAGGAGAACAGTCGACCTTGCAGCAGCGGATCGTTTGAGAAATCGATGCCCGGCACCAGATGCGACGGGCAGAACGCAACCTGTTCGGTCTCGGCGAAGAAATTGTCAGGCCAGCGATCCAGCACCATGCGACCGACTACCGTGAGCGGCACCAGTTCTTCCGGAATCAGCTTGGTCGGATCGAGGTGATCGAACGGGAAGGCGTCGGCTTGATCTTGAGTGAACAGCTGCACGGCAAGTTCCCATTCGGGGAACGCGCCGCGCTGGATGGATTCGAACAGGTCGCGCCGGTGAAAATCCGGATCGGCGCCAGTGATCTTCACCGTCTCGTCCCACACGGTCGACTGCAAGCCCAGCTTGGGCCGCCAATGGAACTTCACGAACGTGCTGTCGCCATCCTCTGTGAGCAGGCGGAAGCTGTGGATCATGAAGCCTTCCATCATGCGCAGCGAGCGCGGGATGCCCCGGTCAGACATCAACCACGTCACAGCATGCATGCTTTCGGGAGTGAGTGAAATGTAGTCCCAGAAAGTGTCATGCGCGCTGGCAGCCTGTGGGTAGCCGCGGTCCGGTTCCATCTTCAGCGCATGAACCAGGTCCGGGAACTTCATCGCGTCCTGGATGAAAAAGACTGGAAAATTAATACCTACCAAATCCCAGTTACCTTCGCTGGTGTAAAGCTTTACCGCAATACCGCGTGCATCGCGCGGCGTGTCGACTGAGCCTGCGCCGCCCGCCACGGTCGAGAAACGCGTGAACAGAGGCGTCTTCTTGCCGACCTCGGTAAGAATCCTAGCAGTAGTGTACTTCTTCAATGAGCGTGTGAGCTCGAAATAGCCGTGCGCAGCGGAACCACGCGCATGCACGATGCGCTCCGGGATGCGCTCGTGGTCGAAGTGAGTGATCTTCTCGCGCAAGATGAAGTCTTCGAGCAACGTGGGACCACGTGGCGACGGTCGCAGTGAATTCTGGTCGTCACTGATGGGAACGCCCTGATTGGTGGTCAGCGTCGGATGCTTGCCCCCAGCAAGCTGATGGACCTCGTCGGCGTTGCCGCGTGTTTCGTTGGCGGACGGAGCGCCGACGGAACCGTGCGACCGCGAACGCGAAGTTGTCTTAGCCATGGCGACCTCCGATCAGGAAAGGCTGCAACTGTGTACGGCGCTCAGTGAACGTTGCGAGAACGAAACTGCCTTGCGGCAGGCGCCTTGTCGGGTGTGAAAACTCGCAGACCCCCGCATGATCGTCGTTCCTGCATTTTTCACGTTCCGCGCATCTGCATATCGTTGCGGCCACGCGAGGCTTAATGACCGCGAGTCGCTGCGGTGACAAGCTTCTAATAAATTGTCGTATGAAGGGGTGAATTCGGGGTCTCGATGGGCGAAGAGGCGCCGCGACGACCAGTGAGAGGGAGCAGACGCTCGCTGTCTAAGGCCCGCTGCACGGTCTCATATGCGCCAAGCTCCGCCAAGCACACTTCGATATCAGTCGCAGCATCGCGAACGCCGTGCCAATCCTGCTTTTTGCGGCATTCATCAATATACAAAATCAGCACGTCCCTGCGTTCGACCAACCTATTGATCTGCTCCGATATTGACGGCTTGCCAATGGCGAACTGCCTCATTTCGTGACCCATATAAAAGTCTCCGACGTTTTTAAG
>JBDTWV010000018.1:0-13437 GCA_040006495.1 Dokdonella sp. | reverse complement strand
GTGCACCTCGGCCGCAATGCCGAAGCGCAAGCCTTCGCGTGCCAGCGAGGTGATCGGCCCGATCGCGCAGCGGCCCTCGCGCATGGCTGTCCAGGTTTCGACCGCTGTGTGACCGAGCGGCGTGACTGCGCCCATGCCGGTGATGACGACGCGATGCATGCGTGATCCTGTCGTTAAGCTGGGTGGCAAGCGCCGGCTCAGGGCTGTGCGGGCGCGGCGGGCAGCGCGGCGACCAGTTTCTCTACTGATTCGACCAAGCCCTTCACCGATTCGGTATCGAAATTCGGATCGCGATCAGGCATCTGGATCTTGAAATGATCCTCGATCTCGAAAATGATCTGCACTGCATCGAGCGATTCGATCTTGAGATCCTTCAGCGTCGCCTCCGGAGTGATCAGGCTGCGATCGACGCCGGATTCCTTGGCGATGATGTCGAAAACACTGTCTTGTACGCTGCTCATTCCACGTCTCCAGAGGTTCGTCGTGCATACGCCGCGGCGACGCGGTGAAAATCTTGGCCGGCATGATCGCCGCGCCCGACATCTTGTTCAAGCCGCGCGCGATCGTGACGGCGCGCAGCGGCATAGGCATACTGGCACACCCTATCGAATTGCGTCGTTCCGGCTCGCGCCGCGATGTTCGCGATGGCGTGCACGAGACCCATCCCATGTCCGCAACCGTCGTCACGCTGTGGCTGCTCAACATACTGCTGGATACTTTCGGGCAGCTTTCCTTCAAGGCTGCAGCGGCCGGCCCTGAGCTGGGCGAAGGCCTCGCGCGTTGGAAGGCGATGGCGGCGCGGCCGTGGATCTGGTGCGGGATTGGCGCGTATATCGGCGAATTCCTGGTCTGGCTCGCGTTCCTGTCGCTGCTGCCCCTATCGGAAGGCGTGCTGCTCGGCTCGATCAACATCGTTGCGGTCATGGTCGCGGGCCGCTTCCTGTTCAACGAAAGGTTCTCGACGCTGCGCACGGTAGGCATCCTGCTTATCGCCTGCGGTGTCGCCGTGGTGGGCTTCGCATGAAGGGGCTGGCACGGTTTTACCTGATCGGGTTTTTCGTCCTGGTCTGCTTCGACACGCTGGCGCAGGTCTGCTTCAAGCTGACGGCCAACCATGCGATGCCGCCAGAGGCTGATCTTGCGTGGTTGCTGCGCGTGTTCTCCTCACCGTGGGTTTACGCGGCGATCGCCTGCTACATCGGAGCATTTGTGACCTGGATGACGCTGCTCGAGTACGCCCCGATCGGGCCCGCATTCGCAGCCTCGCATCTGGAGGTCATCAGCGTGATGGCCTTGTCGATGGTTTTGTTCAACGAACACATAGGCACGCCGCAATGGATCGGCAGCGCGCTTATCATCACCGGCATCGTCTGCCTTGCGATCAGCGAAACCGATGGCGACAAACCTGCCGCGTAAACACGAGGTTCCACCGACAGCGGGCTTGCCGCCGCGCTGGCGCGACTTGCTGCCGTTGGGTGCGGGTGGCGACCTCGCGCGATGTGCCGCCAACTTTCTCGGCGCCCAATCGGTACAGGTGGAGTGTTCCGGCACAGCCAGCCTCGTGGTCGCGCTCACCACGCTGCATCGGCGCAGCGGCCGTCGTGTCGTCATCGTTCCCGCGTATACCTGTCCGCTGGTCGCGCTCGCGGTCGCCCACTGTGGGCTGGAGCTGCGACTGTGCGATTTGGCGCCGGATTCGATCGACTTCGACCCGGTGCAGTTGGCTGCATTATGTGATCCGGACACGCTGGCGCTGGTGCCGACTCATCTGGGCGGCCGCGTAGCCGATATCGCTACCGCTATCGCAATCGCAAGGCGTTCCGGTGCGTACGTCATCGAGGATGCCGCACAGGCGTTCGGTGCGCGTCGCGACGGCCGCGCAGTGGGGCTCGAGGGTGACATCGGCTTCTTCAGCCTTGCGGTCGGCAAGGGCCTGACCACCTACGAGGGCGGCTTGTTGGTCGCGCGCGATGGCGCCATGCGCGCCGAACTCGCTCGCACCAGCCGCGAGCTGATTCCAGAGCGCCTGGATTGGGAACTCAAACGCAGCCTGCAGCTACTTGGCTATCACGCGCTCTATCGGCCGTCACTGCTGCGATTTGCATATGGCGTGCCGTTGCGACGTGCGCTGCGGCGCGAGGATCCGGTGACTGCGGTCGGCGATGATTTCTCGTTGCCGATCCCGTTGCACACGCTCGGGCGCTGGCGCCAGTCGGTTGGCGCGCACGCGTTGTCGCGGCTGCCAGAGTTTCTCGAAGCCACCGCAGCCCAGGCGCTGGTGCGCAAAGCCCAGCTGGCGAAGATCGACGGCATTGCCGTTGTCGACGATGCCGTGGACGCGCACGGCACATGGCCGTTCTTGATGGTGCGCATGCGTAGCCCAGCGGCACGCGATGCCGCGTTGGAGCGTTTATGGAGCGCAGGCGTGGGCGTCAGCCGTTTGTTTATTCATGCGATGCCTGACTACGACCACCTGGCCGGCATTGTGGCTGCGCAGGACGTGCCGAATGCGCGCGCCTTCGCGGCAACGACGCTGACAATCTCGAACAGCCTGTGGCTTGGCGACGACGAGTTCGAGGCGATCTGTGCGGTGCTGGAGACAGCGTAGGCTGGGCGATTCGAAGCCCTCCCTTGAAGGGGAGGGTTGGGTAGGGATGCGATTGCTTGATTGCCTGCGCGAAACCGACTCGCGTTCTGCGCATTCCGCTCGCATCCCTTCCAGCGTGTCACTTTCTCTTGCTCGCCCAAGAGAAAGGCACCCCTGCAGCGGCGCCCTGCGGGTGTGTGACCCCTGGCCGAGGTTCGCTGATAGTGCATCCATGTGCTGTCAGCGAAAGTTCGCGCCTCCTGCGCGCGCCCCTGCGGGCTGTTTCGTTCAACAGTCTCCGCCGCTGATGGGGGCTGCGGAAGCCAAGACAGCGGAAAGAAGTGCAGACGCTACTCGTGCGCAGTGCGTAGGGCGCATGCCGGTTTCGCAGGGAAAATGATGCTGTGACGCGGGTCAGCTTGCAGCACCAATGCGCTCCAGCAAACGCAGATTCAACGCATGTTGCTGGGCCTGCCAAGCCGCCAGTTCCGCGGCATCGATTTCCGGCTGCTCGTCGAGCGCGCTGAGTTTGCGTTTCCACCACGTACGGTAGCGGTAAGCGGAAACGTCGCCGGTGACATCGCTGCCGATGAGTTTCCCGGCCAACGCATCGATCACTGCAAACAGATCGGTATCGAGCAATCGACCCTGATCCCAATTGGTGCGGGCAACCTCGGGGCTCAGTACATCCTTGTCGATCGTCAGGTACACGGGCAGCGTGGATGCACGGTTTTCCTCGATGAAGCGTGCCAGCAACGCCGCGGGCGTATCGAACGCCTTGAACGCCGCTGCAAGCCCGACGTGCGCCGCCCAGCGCGTATCGACGCCGACGGTCCAGTAGCTGAGCTTGCCGCGACGCAACGGGGTCAGGTAGTTCTCCCATGCATGACGCGCGGACACATCGGACGAGCTGATGCCGAGCACATGCACGTGCGCGACGAACGGCAGCAATGCGACCTTGCGTACCCACGAGCCGCAATGCACGCCGAATGGAAAGCGCATGTTGTCCGGGTGGTTGTCGAAGATCACGACCTCGAACGGGCCGCGTGCGGCACAGCGTTCAATCAGCGGCCAGCTGAGGTGATGGTAGTCGCCGCTACCGGTGAACACGGTTCCGTGTTCGGCTGGCATTGCGCGTTCGATGACGGCGCCAACCTCGCGCAGACGCGCCAGCGAGCAACCGAAGCGGATCGCTTCCTGCCATTGACCGAGTTCGATGACATTGGCGCCCGGCAGAGCGCCGACCGAGGCATCGAAGTCAAGGACGATGGGGGCTGGCAACGTCGTGGGCATGATCGGCAGTATCCTGACTGACGGGTTTGTCTGCGCTGGATTTTGCATCGGCCCAAGCGCGATCGCTTTCGAAATGGCCGGCAATCCGGCGCAGCGCAGCGCGCAGCAGGCGGTTGCGCGGCCGCACCGCGTGGCGCGTGAAGGTGAAGCGTGCGCCAAGGTAGGACTTGATTTCCGGATCGGTCCAGCCGGCCACATAGCAGGCCAGGCCGTGGCGGCGCGCGTACTCGAGGTTATGCATCCAGCTGACGAAATACAGGTTGTGCTCGCGTGCGGCCGGATAGGCAAAGCCCACGTACTTGTCGACGAGGCTGTCGCCTACGCTGAAGCACAGGTTCCAGCCGATGATGCGGCCGGCGTGACGATATATGAAGACGATGCCGCCGCTGGTTGCATCCTGCAGCACCGCATCGAAAAACGCGCGGCTCAACTGGTCGAAATGGATTTCACTCTGCGCGTATACGTTCAGGTACAACGTATGAAAAAGGTCGCGCGTGGCATGGTCCTGGAACAGCGCCGCGCCGGTCGGAACTTCCTCGATGTCGAGTTCGGCGCGCGCGCGCAGCTTGCGACGGATGTCCTTGCGCCGGCCCGCAGAAAGACGACCGAGGTATTCGTCGCCGGATTCGAAATCGATCGGCACCCAGGCCAGTGCCTGGCCCTCGAGCAGCACGAAGCCCGCCGCCTCGCAAGCGATCGAGATCGCGCGCGCGCTGGCGTTGCTGGCGCGGTCAAGCAGCGGCGATTCCTGCGGGATGTCCTTCACGATCAGCAGGGTCTGCCGACGTGCGAACAGCGTCAGCCATTCACCGACGAGCGCGTCGGCATCGACGCCGGCGGGGAATAACGCGTATTCCGAAACCGTGGTGCCGATGAAACACGTGCGCAGTCGCAACCAGCGGCGCCACCACGCATAAAGTGGCCATCCCGCGACGCGATGACGCAAGCTTTCGTCCGCTGTGGTGAGCACGTCGAACCGAGCGAAGAACGCCGGTGTGCCAAGCGCTGTCGTCAGCGCCGAGAAGTCGACGGGCGGAGCGGCCAGGAAGTGATCGACGAGCGATCGCGGTTCGAGCAGGTTGCGCAGGGCTGGGCGCGCCGCATCACCTGAAGCGGCTGACATCAGTCGATCGCGACCGCAACACGCGCGCCGTGCGCGACTTCGAGTGGGCGGCGGCGCTGGGCGATGCGCTGGAAGAACGTCGCCGATTGCTCGATCAGGCGGCCGCGATCCTTATCGACCGTGATCATGTGGTAGCTATTGTCGAGCAGCAGCGTTTCGACCGGTGCACGCACGCCACGCTGGACGACGCGCACGTTGCGCAGGCTAGCCACGTCGTCGTTCGACGAATGCGCAATGAGGCAGGGCGCGCGCACGCGACCTATGCGGTGGCGCACATGCTGTGAAAGACGCTGGAACTCAGCGAGTGCGGGCCACGGAAAACCGGCCAACCCCGCGGCCTGGCTGTCGCCGGCCAACATCGCTCCAACGATGCGGTTGCGGATGCGCTCGTCCTTGATGCCGTAAGGCTCGGTTTCGGCCGAAATACGCTCGCGACCGATGCCCAGACGATCCGCCAGCGGCAGCAGGAACGCCAACCGGCCGATCGCCGGTGTTGCCCAACCGTCATGGAAGAACGTGGTGCCGTACAGGCCCAGTCCGTCGACCTTGTCGGGATGATCGATCGCCAACTTCAACGCGAGCACCGAGCCCATCGACAGACCGGCGACGAACAGGTGGTCGACCTGTTCGCGCAATTGCTCAGCCGCGTTGACCACGCTCGCATACCAGTCGCGCCAGCCGGTCGAGAGCAGGTCAGCCTCGTCACCGCAATGGCCGGCGAGCTGCATGCCAAACACGCTGAATCCGGCGCGGTTCAACCCGTTGCCGACAAAGCGCATCTCGGTGGGAGTGCCGGTCAGGCCGTGGATCAGGAGCACGCCGGAGCGGTTGCCGCGGAGATGGAATTGGGAAGGTTTGATCATGGCTCTCTGGGGTTCGCTGGCCGGTTCGCCTACGACGCGGGCACCGGCAGATGCTGCAGACAGCATGATTCGATCAGCTTTCGCGTGGCTTTCGCCGTGGCGATTGGCGCGGTCCTTGCTTTGATCTCGGCACGCGCAATCGGGAGACGAAGGTGAGCGAATTTGTACGTGTGTGCAGCGAGTCCGTTTTGGGATTGCGCAACCTGTTGCCGGTACTCGCCACGCTGGTGGCAGTGCGCACCGGGCGCGTCTTCATCGCAACGAGTATTGCCGGGCTGGGTCCCTGCAAGAGCACGTTCTGCAAACCCGAGCGACGTGTCGGAGGAGAAATCCGTTGATCGTCGTCTTGTCGGATCGGCCGCATGCGGCGTGATCCGTCAGATTTGCACAGCCAGTGTCACCGGCCTCGGTCTGCCAACGTGGAAACGGGTGCAGGCACGCGGTCCAACCACTTGGTCCGGGAATTGCTGGATTCACGCGTGAACGTACACGATCACCACATCTGGAGGCGGCCATGAGCTACGACATCTTGAAGAATCTCGGTTTGGATCGCGCCGACACCGGCTCGCCGGATTTCCTGAGAATGCTCGAGCGCATGCAGCGCGAGGCATGGGAAAGCCTGCAGCGTGAGGATGCAAGTTCCTGCAATGACTCCCACGTCGACCTGTACGCTGCCTACGACCAGTAGCCGGTGGCGGTTTGCTTTTGCGTTGAACTCATCCCGCTGTGCGCAGACACGCGCCGGTTGCGGCCTCGCTGGCTACGCCGCGGCGGATACGCCCGGCCTGGTTGACCACGAGCGCGGTTGCACCTGAGGCGCCGCTGGCGCGATCGCACAGGGTCAGGGTGATGTTGGAGCCTTTGGCGCTGCCATCCGGTTGGTAATCCACGCGCAGGCGTCCGGCTGTACTGACGATAGCCACTCCCGCTGCTTGTGCCTGGACCGTGTTGAGCACGGGTTCGCGATCGGCCCGCGTGCCATCATGATCGAGGTCCGCAAACACGATCCAACCGTGTTGCCATTGCGTGGTGCGGTCACAGTGTTGCTGGTCCTCACTCGGGCATGCAACGACGTGGGTGGTGCGGCTGATCGCGGCAAGGCGTGCGTGGTTCAGTGAGGCATTCAGTGCGCTGCGTGAGCTGCTCGCTTGCATGCGACCAGTCAGTTTCGCGTAGCTCGGCACCGCGATCGTGAGCAGCACCGCGATGATCGCGATGCTCATCAGGAGTTCGATCAGGGTGAATCCGTGCGGGCGGGCGGCGGCGTTGTGCATGGCGATGGGCTCCGGTTGACGACCAGGCCATGTTAGGAAGCTGCGTCTGCGTCGACGATGGTGTTGCAGCGCTGCGCATTGTAGGAATTTCGCGCATGCGCGTGCCAGCAGAACGCCGCCTGCGGCAGTTATGAAGGCGCTCACAGCCGCGTCCTATAATCGAGGACCTGCACGGAGTGCCTGATGTCCGATCGCTTCCAGCTCGTTTCCCCTTTCCAGCCGGCCGGCGATCAGCCGAATGCGATTGCGCGCCTGACCGAAGGTTTCCAGGCCGGCGTTGCGCAGCAGACCCTGCTCGGTGTGACTGGTTCTGGCAAGACGTTCACGATCGCAAACGTAGTCGAACGCATCCAGAAGCCAACCCTGGTGATGGCACCGAACAAGACGCTCGCAGCACAGCTTTATGGCGAGTTCAAGCAGTTCTTTCCGCACAACGCGGTTGAATACTTCGTCAGCTACTACGACTACTACCAGCCGGAAGCCTATGTGCCCGGCAGCGATACCTATATCGAAAAGGACGCCTCGATCAACGAGCATATCGAGCAGATGCGTCTGGCTGCGACCAAAACGCTGTTGTCGCGGTCGGATGCGCTGATCGTCGCGACCGTGTCGGCGATCTATGGCCTCGGCGATCCCGAAGACTATCTGTCGATGCGCCTGATCCTGTCGCGCGGCGAGCACACCGATCAGCGTGAGTTGATCCGCCACCTGACTCAGCTGCAATACACGCGTGGCGACATGGAGCTGCGTCGCGGCAGCTATCGCGTGCGTGGAGAGATCATCGATATTTTTCCGGCTGAGTCGGAAACCGAAGCGCTGCGCATCGAGTTGTTCGACGGCGACATCGAAAACCTGTCGTTGTTCGATCCGCTGACCGGCGCAACGATCCGCAAGGTCCCGCGCTTCACGGTGTATCCGAAAACCCATTACGCGACGACGCGGCAGAGCGTGCTCAACGCGATCGAGACGATCAAGATCGAGCTCAAGGACCGTCTGGATTATCTGTACAAGGCGAACAAGCTGGTCGAGGCGCAGCGCCTGCAACAACGCACCCAGTTCGATATCGAAATGATGGCCGAGGTCGGTTATTGCCAGGGCATCGAGAACTATTCGCGGCACCTGACGCGACGCTCGCCCGGCGAGCCACCACCGACCTTGTTCGATTACCTCCCCGCCGATGCGTTGCTGGTCGTCGACGAATCACATGTGACGATTCCGCAGATCGGCGCGATGTTCAAGGGCGACCGTTCGCGCAAGGAAACCCTGGTCGAGTTCGGATTCCGCCTGCCGTCCGCACTCGACAACCGACCGTTGAAGTTTGAGGAATGGGAGCAGCGCGCGACGCGCACGATCTTCGTGTCGGCGACGCCGCGTCCGTATGAGATCGAGAAATCGCAGGGCAACGTGGTCGAGTTGGTGGTGCGTCCGACCGGGCTGATCGATCCGCGCATCGAGGTGCGTCCGGCGCGCACCCAGGTCGACGATTTGTTGTCCGAGGCGAACGCGCGCATCGCGCTCGGCGATCGCGTGCTGGTCACCACGCTGACCAAGCGCATGGCCGAGAACCTGACCGAATATCTGGAGGAGCACGGCATTCGCGTGCGTTACCTGCATTCGGATATCGAAACGGTCGAACGCGTCGAAATCATCCGCGATCTACGCCTCGGCAAGTTCGATGTGCTGGTCGGCATCAACCTGTTGCGCGAAGGTTTGGACATGCCTGAGGTTTCCCTGGTCGCGATCCTCGACGCGGACAAGGAAGGTTTCCTGCGCTCGACCGGTTCGCTCATCCAGACCATCGGCCGTGCCGCGCGCAACCTGCGCGGTACCGCGATCCTCTACGCCGACAAGGTCACCCGCTCGATGCAGGCCGCGATCGACGAGACCGATCGGCGTCGCGCCAAGCAGGTTGAGTACAACCTTGCACATGGCATCGTGCCAGCTTCGATCGTGCGCGAGATCACTGATGTCATGGAGGGCGCGCGCTTCGCCGCCGGATCGGAGCCGACGCGTGGCCGCGGCGCGCGCAAAGTCGCCGAATCCGCGCAGGACTATCACTTGCTGACGCCCTCGCAGATCGCGACGAAGATCAGGCAGCTCGAAACGCAGATGTACAAGCACGCGCAGGACCTGGAGTTCGAGGACGCCGCGCGCCTGCGCGACGAGATTCACCGCATTCGCGAGCAGGGTTTGATTGGCTAGGCGAGGTCGTAGCGCCGCTGGGGTTGCACGGCGAATCACAACACTTTCCCGCACGACCCCAGCCGGGCGTCGCCGTACTCGGTCAAGTCGGTACATTGAATACGCAAAACCGGTTGTCGTTCCGAGAGCGCTGTGCTACCTTGCGCGCCCCTCGCAGGCCGTAATCGGGTTGCGATACGGGCGGTTAGCTCAGCGGTAGAGCACTACCTTGACATGGTAGGGGTCACAGGTTCGATCCCTGTACCGCCCACCACCTTGAACGACAAAAACGGCGTGATCTTCGGGTCGCGCCGTTTTTGTTTGTGGGTATTAGCCGAAGTGATGGCGTGCAGCGTACATTTCCAACGGCTTGTCGCCGAAACACGCCGAGCCCGCCTGCGGGCGGATGCGATGCTCCCCCCGCATCCACATACTTCGACGATACCTGCACTCCGGAGTTCCGATGCGTCGTTCGCTATTTGCCTGCTTGATTGCCGCCATGGCTACTCCGGCCGGCGCGCAGGACGTCGTCCTCGCGGAATCGGAAGATCGTCGTAATTTGAATGAACAGGCCACGGTCGCGCTGGAGCAAATCCAGGTCACGGCAACCCGCCGACCGCAGTCGACCATTGACGTCGCGGCCGCCGTGACGGTTGTCGATGCGGAACAAATCGCAGCGGATTCGCCGCAGACGATCGCCGATTACTTGCGCGGCGTACCGGGTGCGTTCGTGCAGTCGACGACGCCGGGCCAGGCGATTCCGATCGTGCGCGGCCTGAAGGGCTCGGAAGTGTTGCATCTGGTCGATGGTTTTCGCCTCAATACCGCGTTCTTTCGTAATGCACCGAACCAGTATTTCGCGCTGGTCGACGCGCAGAACGTTGAGCGCATCGAGGTCGTGCGTGGGCCATCGTCGACCTTGTACGGCTCCGATGCGATGGGCGGTGTGGTCCAGGTGCTGACACCGGAACAGCGCTTCGACAGCGCCAATTGGGATGCGCGCGGCCATGTCCGCACTCAGTTTGCGAGCGGCGATCTTTCCAATGTGACGCGTCTGGATGGCGCGGCTGGTCGCGAGGATCTCTCGATCGCTGGCGGCGTCACCTGGCAGGATGTCGGCGAGCGCCGGCCCGGTGGCGGCCCGCGTTTGCCGCAATCCGAGTTTCGCGCGTGGGCCGCGGACACCAAGCTGATCTGGGCGCCGCTGGCCGACCACGAATTGATGTTCAACGTGCAGTACCTGAAACAGCCGCGGACACCGCGCTTCGACGAACTGGTTCCCGGATTTGGCCAGACGACCGCCAGTTCGGATGAATTTTTCTTCGAACCCAACGATCGCCTGCTGATGCATGCACGCTATCGCTGGACCGCGATGAATGCCGCATTCGACACGGCCGAATTGCATCTCGGGCAACAGATCATCAACGACGATCGCCGCAGTCGTGGCGCCGGCAGCTCCAATCGCGATTTGGAGAAGAACCGCGACCGCCTGCGCGGCTTCACCGGCAGCTTCAACAAGCAGCTCGATGCGCATGAATTGGCCTACGGCTTCGAGGCCTACTTGGACACCGTCGACAGCAGTCGCATCCGGGTGAACACGAAGACCGGCACTGCATCCACGCGCGCGCCGCGCTTTCCCGATGGGTCGACCATGGACAGCTTCGCGCTGTACCTCAACGACAGCATCGCATTGGCCCCGCGCTGGCAGCTCGATGTGGGCGCGCGCTACAGCCGTTTCGACATTGAACTTCCGACCGGTGGCGCAGGCGTTGGTGCGAAGCTCACGCCCGACGACCTCACCGGCAACGCTGGCCTGACCTTCAAGGCCAGTGACAGCGTACGTTTGGTGAGCAATGTCGGTCGTGGCTTCCGCGCGCCGAACATCTTCGACCTCGGCGTGTTCGGCGATCGCCCCGGCGGGCGCTTTGCGATTCCGAATACCGATCTCAAGCCGGAAACCGTGATCACCTGGGATCTCGGCGTGAAGGTCGAGAAATCTGGATTGCAGGGCGAGGCGTTCGTCTGGCATTCCAACTACAAGGACAAGATCACCTCGGTCGACATCGGCAAGGACGCTGAGGGTCGCATCCTGGTACAGAACCGTAACGTGACCAAACTGGAACTGTGGGGCGCGGAGATCGGCGCGCGCTGGACATTCGACGACGCGCTCCGCGTGTATGGCGTGCTGAACTACACCCGCGGGACCGAGCAGTATGTGGGCGACGAATACGCTGCAGATCGCATTCCGCCGTTGAACGGCAGACTCGGCGCCGAGTGGCGCTTCGCCCCGACCTGGCGCCTCGATGCATGGGCGCAATACGCCGCGAGGCAGGATCGTCTGAGTCCACGCGACCGCATCGATCCGCGTGTGAATCCAGCGGGTACTGCCGGCTGGAACACGTGGAATGTCGGCATAGGGTGGGAATTCACCCGTGATTCGACGCTCGGACTGCGCCTGACGAACCTCGCCGACCAGCGCTACCGCGAGCATGGGTCAGGTGTCGATGAAGTCGGTCGAAGTGCGACATTGGTCCTCGACTGGCGATTCTGAGCCGCCCAATCGGATGTGCAAGATTCACCTGTGACGGCGGCATAGCGTCGCGACATTGACACACCGGGCCGCCTGTTCTAGCTTTGCTGCCCTGCACCAGACACGACAAGGTGGCTCGCGGGTAACCGCAGGCCGAGAGTGCGACATGCAAACGCGAACTTTCCGCCGCTGACCACCTGCGCAAAACCGCCAGCGAAAGGGCGCTTGCGCCCTTTTTTATTGTCTTGAAGAACGCACGCCCATGATCAACATCACCCTTCCCGACGGCAGCCAGAAGCAGTTCGAGCAGTCACCCACCGTGCAGGACGTCGCAGCGTCGATTGGTGCCGGACTCGCCAAGGCCGCGCTGGCGGGCAAAGTCGACGGCCAGCTCGTCGACACCATCCGTGTGATCGACCACGACGCCAAGCTCGAAATCGTCACCGAGAAGAGCCCCGAAGCGCTGGAGATCATCCGCCACTCGACCGCGCATCTGCTCGCGCAGGCCGTGCAGCGCTTGTTCCCGAGCGCGCAGGTCACGATCGGTCCGGTCATCGACAACGGGTTTTTCTACGACTTCGCGTTCGAGCGCCAGTTCACGACCGACGATCTGGCCCTGATCGAGGCGGAAATGAAGAAGATCGCGGCGGCGGCCTTGCCGGTGTCGCGCTCGGTGATGGGGCGCGACGAGGCGGTCGCCTATTTTCGCGCAAAGGGCGAGGAGTACAAGGCGCAGATCATCGAGAGCATTCCGGCCAACGAGGACCTTTCGCTGTATACGCAAGGCGAGTTCACCGACTTGTGCCGCGGGCCGCACGTACCAAACACCAGCCGGTTGAAGACCTTCAAGCTGATGAAGGTGGCCGGCGCCTATTGGCGCGGCGATTCCAATAACGCGATGCTTTCGCGCATTTACGGTACGGCGTGGCTCAACGAAAAAGATCTCGCCGCGCATTTGCATCAGCTGGAAGAGGCAGAGAAGCGCGACCACCGCAAGATCGGCAAGGCGCTGGACCTGTTCCACCAGCAGGAAGAAAGCCCCGGCATGGTGTTCTGGCACCCGAAGGGCTGGACGATCTGGCAGCAGGTCGAGCAGTACATGCGCGGCATCTACGTAAGCAGCGGCTACCAGGAAGTACGCTGTCCGTCGGTACTCGACGTGTCCCTGTGGAAAAAGTCCGGTCATTGGGACAACTACAAGGAGAACATGTTCTTCACCGAGTCGGAGAAGCGCACGTTCGCGCTGCGGCCGATGAACTGCCCTGGACATGTTCAGCTTTTCAATCACACGCTGCGCAGCTATCGCGACCTGCCGCTGCGTTACGGGGAATTCGGCGGCTGCACGCGCAACGAACCGTCCGGTGCGTTGCACGGCATCATGCGGGTGCGCGCGTTCACCCAGGATGACGGGCACATTTTCTGCACCGAGGACCAGGTCGAGGCGGAAGTCACTGCGTTTCACAGGCAGGCGATGCAGGTTTATGCGCACTTCGGCTTCACCAACTTCGCGATCAAGCTGGCCCTGCGTCCGGACAAGCGCATCGGTTCCGATGAATTCTGGGATCGCACCGAAGAATTGCTGCGCC